>CAZLGX010000007.1:0-15878 GCA_964559395.1 uncultured Methanosarcinales archaeon | reverse complement strand
TAGAAAAGTGCTTAGAGCTGAAAGCTGATATTATAGTCCATATAGACGCTGACAGGCAGTACCTAGCAAATGAAATTCCAAAACTGATTGCCGAGATAAGGAAAGGCTATGATTTGGTCTTGGGCAGCAGGTTCAGGGGCAAGATAGAGGAAATGCCCTTGATTAAAAGATTAGGCAATATGGCTTTCTCAAGAGTGATTTCTCAAATAACCGGCTTGGAGATTTCGGATGCCCAGACCGGATTCAGGGCTTTTACCAAAGAGGTCGCAGAGCAGGTGCCGATAACCTCAAACCATACTTACACGCAAGAGCAGATTATAAGGGCTGTGAGGAAAAAGTTCAAAATTAAGGAAGTGCCTATATATTTCGCAAAAAGGAATGGCAAAAGCAGGCTTATCTCAAGCCCATTTGGCTATGCCATAAGAGCGTGGATTAATATAATAAGGATCTACAGGGATTATGAGCCATTGAAGTTTTTCGGCATAATAGGCAGTTTGATTCTGCTTATTGGATTTATTTTGGGATTATGGCTTGTTTACTTCCAGTTTTTTGGCGGAGGCGCATTCAGGCATCTTGGCTTGATGATGCTCGATATTTTGATAATTACAATAGGATTGCAAATCATAATTTTTGGGTTTATAGCTGATATGTTGAGGAAATATTAATTTATTGAAAATGTTATGTGAATTTTTTTTAATTAAAAACAAAATAAGAGGTTTTCTCAGAGCATCGTTCAAAAATAAAAATGACAAAATTCTTGATTTGGGCTGCGGAGAAAAGCCATATTACCATGATGCCTTAGAAGGAAGCGTTATTTGCCTGGATATAATACAGACTTCAAAAACTCATTTGGTTTCAGATGCCGACAAGCTGCCTTTCAAGCCAGATTCTTTTGAGAAGGTCATATGTGTTAATTCATTTTACTATTTTAAAAATCCCTTTATTGTAGTTGAATCCATCCATGATGTTCTGAAAAAAAATGGCAAATTTGTCTTGGTGCTTCCTTTCTTTTATCCGATACACGACGCTCCAATTGACAAGTACAGGTTTACAGAGTATGGCTTAAGGACTTTGCTTGAAGATAAATTCAAGGTTGAAAGAATAGAAGCAATTGGCGGGATATTTACTCTGCCGTCTGTGCTGTTGCATTCATTGATTAAGGGCATGCCATTGCTGTTTCCAAAAGAAATGAGAGAATTTATGCAGATTTTGGCTTATGTATTGTGGCCATTGTACGTTATTGCTCAATTAATCAGTGTTTTAGACGTATTTGATAGAACAGGCAGGTATACTACATCTTATTTTGTTGTGGCTAGGAAGGCGTAACCTTTTAATCGCAATCTTTTTAAATAATCTTCAAATATGCAAGGGTATGCAGGTAGTTGTTTTGTGTGGGGGGAAAGGCACAAGATTAAGCGAATACACAGAGGAAATTCCAAAGCCTTTGATAGAAATAGGTCCAAAGCCGATCTTGTGGCATCTTGTAAAGCTCTACAGGAAGTTCGGGCATAAGGATTTTATCTTCTGCCTTGGCTACAAGGGAGAAAAGATAAAGAAATTTTTCCAAAATGAAAAAAATGCAAACGTAGAATTTGTTGATACCGGCTTGGAGACTAATAAAGCAGAAAGAATACTGAAAGTAAAGCATTTGATTAAAGATGATAATTTCTTTGTGACTTATGGAGATGATTTAAGTGATGTTAATGTAAATAAATTATACAGCTTTCACAAAAAAAATAAAAAGATTGTTACATTGACAGCAGTCAATTTAGAGTCGCCGTTTGGCATACTGGAATTAAGGAAAAATGATGTTGTTGGATTCAAGGAAAAGCCTAAGCTTGATTATTTAATGAATGGTGGCTTTTATGTGTTTAATAAAAAAATCTTTGATTATATGAAAAAAAGGCATGATTTGGAAAAAGATGTATTAAGTGATTTGGCTAAAGTAAAGCAGATAGCTGCATTTAAGCACAATGGCTTTTGGAAGTCAATGAATACTCTGAAAGATGTTATGGAATTAAATGATCTTTACAATAAAGGCAGACTAAAATGGCTCAATTAAACTGGGAAAGTAAAAATGTTTTGGTGACTGGGGCAGACGGATTTATAGGAAGCCATGTGGCTAAAGCGCTTGTGGCTAAGTGCTCCCATGTCACAACAATTGTAAGAGACATAAAAAGAACAAGCAATTTAGATGTCCTCGATTTAAGAAAAAGTGTTAACATACTTCATGGCGATTTAGTCAATCTTCATGACTGCGAAAGAACAATAAATGAATATGATATTGATTTTGTATTTCACATTGCAGCGCAGGCAATTGTAGGCCCTGCAAACCGAAGCCCTTTGTCTACATTTGAATCAAACATTAAAGGAACCTGGAATATTCTTGAAGCATGCAGATTGTCAAAGACTGTAAAAGGCTTGATTGTCGCTTCATCTGACAAGGCATATGGACAACAGAAAAAATTGCCTTATACCGAAGAAAGTCCTCTAAATGGCTATTATCCTTACGATGCCTCAAAGGCGTGCGCCGAACTTCTTGCGAGATGCTATTACATGACATATAGCTTACCACTAGCTATAACAAGAAATGCAAATACTTACGGCCCTGCAGACATGAATTTCAGCAGGATTGTGCCTGATGTAATAACAACAATACTTAGAGGAGAGCAGCCAGTAATTAGAAGCGATGGAACTCCTGAAAGGGACTATATGCACATAAAGGATGCAGTTAACGCCTATCTGACTCTGGCAGAAAATTTGCACAGAAAGGATGTAATTGGGCAGGCATTCAACTTTGGAACTGGTAAGCCCGTGAAAGTTATTGATTTGTACAAGAAGATAATAAAGCTGATGGGCAAAAATATAAAGCCGAAGATTATTGGAGAAGCAAAAAATGAGATTGACAGGCAGTATTTGTCAATAGAAAAAGCTAAAAGAATTCTCGGTTGGAAGCCAAAATATGATTTGAATACTGGTTTAAAGGAAACTATTTCATGGTATAAGTCAAATTACAGAAAATGAGGATTCTAGTCTTAATGAAAAGATTTGGCGCAAACAAGGATATGCCTCTGCAAGATTTCGGCAGGCAGATAAGGCTGTTCGAGAATTTAAAAGAGCATAAGATTGATTTTTTATGCGCGGATTTCAAAAAATCTGAGTCAAAAAAAATTTCAAGAAACAATATTGAGTATTATATTGAGTCGTTAAGTGTTTTTAATTTCAATAAATTCCTGAAAAAATTAGACGATTTGATTAAAACAGAAAATTATGATATTATTGTCGCGTCAACAAGCCCTGTAATTGGGGTAATAGCACATTATTGCTCAAAAAAATACAAAATACCAATGCTTTACGATTTACAGGACAGCTTTGCTGCTTATGATGAATACAAGATTCCTTTCATAAGCCCTATTGACAGGCAAATTATCAAAAAATCCGATTTGATTATTTGCGTAAGCGAGAGCTTAAGGAAAAAGATTTCCAGTTTCAGGAAAAAGCCGATGTATGTTATCCAAAATGGAATTGAGAAAAGCTTATTTAAGCCAATTGACAGGAATTCTGCAAGAAAAAAGCTGAAACTGCCTCTGAAGTCAAAAATAATTGTCTACATAGGGCATCTTGAAACGCTGAAAGGTGCCGATATACTGATTGATTCTTTCAGTAAAGTCAGGGAATTCTATCCTGATGCTTATCTTCTGTTAAGCGGCAAAATTGAAAAAGGCATTAATATAAAGCAAAAAAATATAATTTTTCGGGAATTTCCAAAAAGGGAGGATATTGTTTTGGCAATAAATTCTGCTGATGTCGCAGTTATTCCGAATACTGCAAATGAATTCTCAAAATACTGCTTTCCATATAAGCTGGCTGAGTACATGGCCTGCAAAGTTCCTATTGTCGCTACTGATATAGGGGATGTCTCATTAATGCTTAAAAAATACCCCGGCAGCCTGTGCAGGCCAGATGCATACGACATGGCTACAAAGATAATAGGGAAACTAAAGAAGTATGGGAGAGTTGACTATACAAAGGAGCTTAGTGGCTTGGATTGGAAGGTTTTGTCAAGGAAATTGAATAAAATTATAAAAACTCAGGTTAAAAAATAAAAAATGGCAATATCAATTGAAAACCTGGAGCTTGCGAGATTTTTCCTTGCCATATCGCTGCTGCTGGTTTCGGCGCATTTCTTCGGGTACATTTTCACAAAATTAAGGATGCCAAAGGTTGTTGGGGAGATTTTTGGAGGATTATTGCTGGGCCCTACATTTCTTGGATATTTTGCGCCCAGCATCTACAACAGGCTGTTTCTTGCAGAAGGAAAGTTGCTGGCAATAGTCTATTGGTTTGGATTGGTATTGCTGATGTTCACTTCAGGCTTTGAGCTGGAAAGAAAGTTTAACAGAGAAGACAAGAAAACGATTATATGGCTTATTCTGGGCTCTACAGTATTCCCGTTGCTGTTTGGCTGGTTTGCTGCTTCATTTTTTGACCTGTCGAGATTGATCGGAAGCGCAAACATTGTCCTGGCGCTGAAGCTTATAATTGTGGTTTCAATTGCAGTGACTTCAATCCCTGTCCTGTCGAAAATATTTATTGATTTGAATATAATAAAGACGAGATTTGCAAAGATTGTCCTGAGCACCGCAACAATACACGATGTCATATTATGGGTTTTCGTAGCCATTGCGGCAGCGCTTGCAACAGGGGCAGCAGTATCATTGCAGACTATATCAGTGCATGTAGTAATATCTTTGGTGTTTTTTGGAGTTGCTCTGCTTTTGGCCCCAAGGCTGATTAAATTTGTAGATAATCTAAGATTGCACCTCATACCGAAAAACTATGAAGCTGGGTTCATAATCTTCATCCTGCTTGTGTTTGTTGTGCTTGCTTCTTATTTTGACATAAATGTAGTGTTTGGGGCATTTTTAGCCGGAATTGTTGTCGGCTATATCAAAAACCCAAAATTCCAGAAAGTAAAAGTTCATGTGAAGGAATTCTCATTTGCACTGTTTGTGCCAATATACTTCGCGATTGTGGGCATTAAATTGGATTTGATACATCATCTTGACATAATGTTTGCTCTTTTGTTCTTTGCATTTGCGTTTTTAGCCCAGGGAATAGGGATTTTCATCACAACAAGGCTTTTGGGCTATGGCTGGAAATCAAGCCTTAATTTCATCATGGCTTTTAATGATAGGGGCGGGCCCGGAATTGTAGTCGCGACTCTGGCTTTTGACCTGGGGATAATAAATGAGAATTTCTTTGTAACTCTGGTTTTATTGGCAGTCATAACTTCCATAACAGCAGGCTCTTGGTTAAGGTATGTCTTGAGCAGGAAATGGGAGTTGATAGATTGATAATAAGTAAACTAGTTATTGATAAAGATGATTAAGAAAAAATACTTGCTATATTATATTTTAGCAATTGCTTTAATTGGTGTTTTTATAATTCTTATTGCTAATAACAAACCATCTGCATTGTATCATCCTGAATGCTATAGAGAAGGTGGAACGTGGAAAACATTTCCAAATAGTTGTGTAGACATATGTGGTGCAGTAGCTTGTTATGAAGCTTTTACAGCAGGTTGTGATTGTGGAATGTTAAAATGTTGGAATGGAAGTTCTTGTATGTTAAATCCTTAATTTTTTTGCCTTCTTATATCAAAAAGATACAGCCCAATTCTTTTTAAGTTAACTTTAAAAACCCGTCTAATTTCCTAGATTCTAAGTTTGAGGTCTTAAAATGCATTTTTACGAATCTATGATTATGTGGAGCGATGACGGATTGCAGCTTAAAAGCTATGCAAACGACCATCCTGATGGGTTTGTGATTGCTAAACCCAAATACATCCCGAGGCAGAAGATAGACTGCTCTGGATTTCAGGAAAGGAATATTCAAGGCTCAGATGTAAGAAGGTTTGATTACTGGGCTGTTGATGAAAAAACATTAAGGCAATACATTGATGATTTCAGGAAGGCATATCCTGAATACATGTATGACAGCAAGCTGCACAAGACATGGTTTATGGGGGTTCCAAAGAACAAGATAGCAAAATTGCCTAATCCAAGAGAGGGTGTTAAAAGAATTCTTTCATTGAAAGACTCCGAAATGGACGAGTACATGAAAAGAGCCCATGGATTCCTCAATATCATGGTTGACAACGGGTTAAAATCAACAGATATTGGAGTAACAAACTCCACATTGCTTGGAACTTACACTTATGGAAGATCTGATATAGACGTTATAGTTTATGGCAAAAAGAACTATTGGGGATACATCAATTTCATCAAGCATGCAAAGCATCCATGGCTTAGGTCGAAATCACTGGAAGAGTGGAAGAAATACTTTGCCTCTTATAATGCCGGCTTGTTTATCTCAGAAGACGAGTTTATATGGCATGCACAGAGAAAGTTCATTGATGTGTATTTTGGTGAAACTGTTGTCTCTGTTTTTGGCGTTGAAAACCCAGATGAGGTTTCTGTTAAATGGGGAGATGAAAAATATACTCAAATGGGGATGGTAACGCTTAAAGGGAAAGTAAAAGACGACTATAACGGAGTTGTAAGGCCAGGATATTATGAACTGGAAAATGCTAAAGTCATAAATGGACCGGATGTCAAAGTAGAGAAAGTCGTTACGTATGCAAGAGACTTTATGCTGCAGGCCTTCAAAGGCGAAAATGTAGTTGCTGCTGGCATTCTTGAAAAAGCAACTCCACTGAATGGCGGAAAAGAATATTACAGGATTGTTATAGGATATTTTGACAGCTACACAAATAGAAGGGGCGAAGAGTATATAAAGGCTGACAGGTAAAAAACAGACATGACTTCTATCAAAACAAGGAAGGAAGAAGATTTCAACAAGTGGTATCATGAAGTCATAGAAAAGACCAAGCTTGTTGATTTTTCTGTTGTAAAAGGTTGCGTTGTCTATCATGAATATTGCTTATTGATTTGGGAGCAGATAAAGAACTACTTGAATTACAAATTGACGCCATTAGACTTTCGGCAATATTATTTTCCTACTCTAATTCCATTAAAATCATTGAAAAAACAGCAGAAGCACTATGATGATTTCTTTAGGGAAGTTTTGGTTGTTTCAAAAGTTGGTACTAATGACTTAGAAGAAGAATATATCATAAGACCCACATCAGAAGCGATAATGTATGAATCATTTGGAAAATGGATAAAAGAAGAAAAAGATTTGCCTTTATGCGTTAACCAATATTGCTCTGTCATGAGATGGGAGAGCTTTAAGCCAAACCTGCCTTTATTGAGGGGCAATGAATTTCTATGGCAGGAATCACATTCCGTTCATGCAACAGAAAAAGAAGCAGATAGATATGTTAGAAATATATTTGACGTATACAAAGATTTGCATGAAAACTGCTTAGCAATGCCTGTTGTTGTTGGCTTTAAGCCTAAACACCGCATGTTTCCTGGTGCAAAATACACTTTAGCTTTGGAATCTCTAATGCCGGACCTAAAATCAGTTCAAAGCGCAACATCACATTCTTTAGGACAAAATTTCAGCTCTGTTTTTGGAATTAAATTCAAAAATAAAAAAGGCAAGGAAGAGTTTGCCTGGCAGGCATGTAATGGAATAACAACAAGGGTTATCGGTGCTTTGGTAATGCTGCATGGAGACAACAAAGGTTTAGTGATGCCTCCTAAAATAGCCCCATATCAAATTGTTTTTATTGGCTTTAATGATAAAAATATTGTTGAATCGATAAGAAATAATGGAGTCAGGATTTATGCTGATAATTCTAAGAAATCCGTAAATGAGAAAATTGATTATTGGATTTTGATGGGTGCTCCAATTATAGTCACAAAAGACGGAAAAGAACTTACATTATTAAGACGAGACACATTGGAAAATGCGTCGACAAATAAAAATTCAATAATAAAAGAAATTCCAAAAATACTGGATTCAATACAAAATAATCTGTCCAAAAAAGCAAAATCGTTCCATAACAGCCATATTTCAAAAGCTGCATCGTGGAAGGAATTTGAGAAAATCTCTTTTGGAAAAAAAGGATTTATCGAAGCTTTATGGTGCGGAAATGTTGACTGTGCAAAGCAGATAAGGGAAAAGGCAAACAAAAATTCAATACGGGTTGTAAATCCTTCAAAATCAGGCAAGTGCGTACATTGCAAAAGCAAAGCGCAGTATAGTGCAACGTTTGCGCCAGCTTATTAGAATTCATTAATAAAATGCCACTCAAAAACATCGATTTGCAAACCCACACAACAGCTTCTGACGGAAAATTAACTCCAACTGAATTAGTAAATCTGGCTGTTAAGAAAAAGCTAAGTGCAATAGCAATCACCGACCATGATTCTGTTAATGGTATTGATGAAGCCCTGAAGGCAGCAAAAGGAAGAATTGAAGTCATTGCAGGAGTTGAAATCAGCTGCGATGATAAGGGATATGTTGATACCCACATTCTTGGATTGTTTATTAACAATAAAAATAAAACATTGAATTCATTATTGAAAAAAGCACAATCTTACCGGGAACAGCAAAAGAAAGATATTATAAGAAAATTCCAAAAGCTAGGATTTAAAATAACCTATAATAAAGTCAGAAGATTAGCACAAGGAGAAATAGGAAGGCCTCACATTGCGAAAATAATTCTAAAGAATAATCCAAACAAAATAAGTTCCTTTGATGAAGTCTTTGATAAGTACCTTGCAGTTGGCAAATTAGCCTATATTGAACGAAGAAACAAAATAAGAGTTAAGGAAGCAATAAAAGCAATCCATAAAGCTGGCGGTTTAGTTTTTATTTCCCATCCGGGAGTATATGACAATTTTGACGTCTATAAATTTATTGATTACTTCCTGAAAAATGGAGGAGATGGAATTGAAACTTATTACGAATATGAAGAATCAAGGTTCCACACAGGAAAAAAAGCACAAAATAAGATTATCAGCAAATTCAGGAAAATAGTAAAAGAAAAAAATATCTTAGAAACCGGCGGCTCTGACTTCCATGGAAGGGAAGGGCAGGTTTTGGGAAAGCTGAAGGTGCCGTATTCGGTTTTAGTTAGTCTGAAAAAGCAATTAAATTCTAAAAGATAAATTTAAATACCGACTTTCTTGACTTTATTATAATGGTAGAATCTATAAAAGAACTGAGAGAAATCTGCTATAGGAATTCCAAAGGCAGAAGGCCATTGTACATGGAATGGGTAACCATGAAGATTTCTATTTATGTTACTAAACTGATTCTATATACTCCTATACGAGCAGACCAAGTGACCATAGGAATGGTATTATTAGCGATTTTAGGTTCTGTTTTAATGGCATTTGGAACATTAAAATTAATGCTGATTGGAATCTTGATAATTCACTTCACAGTTGTCTTGGATAATGTAAATGGAGAGGTCGCAAGATACAGAAAAGAAGGCTCAATGACTGGTACTTTCTTGGAGCAATATTACCATGAAGTGTCTGTTCCATTAATATTCTTCAGCTTAGGATTTGGTGTGTTCTTGGCAACTGGGTATAAATCAGCTGTTGTGTTCGGGTTCTTATGCGGAGTATTCTCAAGATCAACTGTTTTATCAGCTTTAAAATCTGCTGTTGTCAAGAATGCAATAAGGGACAGAAACAATAAAAAAATTGATGAGAAATTAAGGAAGTATTATTCGATAACAGGGAAAAATCCTAATGTAGAAGGCGGCGGAACGGAGACAGGCGCAAAATTATACAGGAAATATGACTTGATAAGGGAATTCTGGAGCGCGCCATTCAACATAGTACACATAAACGTCTTGGTTGTTTTAGAATTATTAAATGTCTATTACTGGAACATAGTTCCTGCATATTCTTTATTGTACTGGTATTTAGTCATTTATGGCAGCGCATCTGTTTTAATTCAATTAACCTCATTCATAGTCCATTACAAAGGCAATACAATTTATCATTACTATGTTGCAATGCTGGGGAAAGGGAAGAAATAGTTATTTAATCCTCTTATAAACCTCATTAATTGTCACAAACGCGACATCACTAAACTTCATGGCATGTTTAATAAAATTCTCTGTATCTTTAATCACTCTTGTAGCGCTTCCGTCTTCATGCGTTGCCTCTATGCTGTGGGATATGACAACAAAAGCAAAGGGCTTTTCGCTTCTGTCAGCATTCTTGTAATAATAATCAAAAGCGCTTTTTAAGAATTCAGAGTAGATTGGATCTGCTCTTAAGGTTGCTCCAAAAAGATTGAATGTGGCAATTGGAATCTCGACAACTCTAGAATTTTGATTTTTTGTATTCTGATAGTCTTTCAATGATAATTTCCAAGGATAATGTTCAGAAGCTTTAGACCAATCGTAATGCATTCCATCTTTCAAATGCCCTTTTATTCCGGGCGTGGCAGAGCTGTCAATCTTAAATCCATTAGCCTGGAGCGCTTTTAGAGCATCTGTATTCAATGCCCAGTTACCCCATCTAAAGCTAGTAGGATTGATTTTTAGATTCTTTTGGATTAATTGCTTTGCTGTTTTAATTAATTTATTTATTTGATAATAATTATAAAATCTTGCACTTGTATATTGAAATTTTTCTTTTAACACCATCTGCAATGCTGCATCGCTGTCAGGATGCATATGCAGCCCAATCTCGTGTTTTTCTCTAATTAAGGATTTCAATTGATTTGTTATTTTATTGTGTTCTCCATCTTTTGCGCTAAAACAATTTGTAGACAAGAAAAATGTAGCTTTAACATTATATTTATTTAACAATTTCCTCCAATTCTCAATGCCTTTATAATATCCAATATATGCCTCAGGAGCATCCTTCTGCCATACTCTTTCATTATTTTTCTTTACATATCCTGATTCTGTATCAATTGTTATGGAAATAATAAACTTCTTTGATTTTTTCAACAATTTTTCATTATTTTTTTTAAGATTATAAACATAAACAAATTTAGATAACAGGCTTAGTATTAATTCCCCTATAGAAGTGCCAAAAATGGTATACAACTTTATTTTTATTGCCTTCATCTTTCCAGTTTTTTATACAAATCATCAAATTTTTGGGCTATAATATCCCATGAATAGTTGTTTCTGACAAACTTGATTCCATTTTTAGATAATTTACGCCTTAATTTGACGTCGGATAGCACCTTTATTATCCCTTGTGCCAGTTCGTCTTTATCTTTCTCTTTAACTAATATTCCAGTCTGATTGTTTTTGACTATAGTCGGTATTCCGCCCGTATTTGTCCCTATAACCGGAGTGCCACAAGACATTGCTTCCAATAAAACCAAGCCAAGTCCTTCTGTACCTATCTTACTTGTTATAGATGGAAGAACAAAAACATCTGCCAAGTTGTAATAATCAGCAAGCTCTTTTTGGTTTATTGGACCAAGGAACTTCACATTATCAAGCTTTAAAAAATTAGTTACTTCCTGCAAACCTTTTCCATAATTTCCTTCTCCAATAATCAATAATTTAGAATTTTTTATTTTTTTATTGATGACAGGCATTGCTTTAATCACATACTCAACTCCTTTCTGCTCATTCAGTCTTCCAACGAATAGTATTATTTTATCGTTGGAATATTGGGTAAATCGCGATTTTACATCTCGTTTCCTGAACAAGCTTGTATCAACGCCCATTGGAATAACAACAACTTTATTTTTATGCTCTGGAAATCTCTTTAGCAATTCACTTTTTGTTGCTTCGCTGTTGACAGTACAAATATGGCAATTTTTGATAACATTTCTTTGCATTGATTTGAAGAATCGGTTTTTTAATGGGAATAAATCGCTTCCGTGTATTGTAACTATTGGATTTATATTATCTTTTTTCAGCATTGCAGCTATTACTCCTTGGGGTATTAACCAGTGTGCATGAATTATTTCTGGATTATATTTACTAATCAGTTTTCTTGTTGCCAAGTATTCCGACAACAGGAAAAATGGCACTTGGATTAAAGCCAGAATGCTTTTTTTGACATTTGGTATGATGCCTGCCCCATAAGCTACTTTTTGCAGACTGTATGGAAAGAAATACCTGAATCTGTAGACTTCAACTTTGCCTATCTGCTCGTGCACTGCAGACTTATCTGCATGAGGTGCTAATGCTATGATCTTTCTTTTTTTTGATGCTAGTCTGCTGCTTAGCTCATAAACAAATCCTGGAGTTGTGTCATGCTTCCATCTTGGGAATGTTGAAGCCAGCACTAAACATGTTTTCATAGTGTTAGTTTTGAGAATTTCATTTATAAATATATGCTTAATTCACAAACCTGTATTTTAACATAACCCAGGCTGCAATAATTCCGTCCTTCCAGTTTATTTTCTTGCCTTCCTCAAAGGTTCTTGGATGGAATTTTATCGGCATCTGCTGGATCTTATGCCCTTTTTTCACGAGCCTGCACATCAGCTCTATGTCGTATTCGAACCTGTTAGACTTCACATCAACGCTCTTTAATACATCGCTTTTGAACATCTTGTAGCATGGCTCTACATCAGCAAGCTTAGTGCCGTAAAGAAAGTTGAATATGAATTTAAGTCCATGGTTGCCTATCCAGTGCAGAGGGTGCATTGTTTTCCTTTTAGGGATAAGCCTGGATTGCTTTGAGAATCTTGAGCCAAATATTATGTTTGCCTTGCCGTCTATTAACGGCTTTAAAAGCTTCCTGTAATCGTTCGGGTCGTATTCCAAGTCCGCATCTTGGAATATTATAAAATCGCCAGTAGCTGCTTTTATTCCTGCTTTAAGGGCAGCGCCTTTTCCCATATTTTTTGGCTGGAAAATCTTTATGTAATTGCCCTTAAGTTTCCTTATTATATCTCTGGAACCGTCTTTTGAGAAATCGTCTACCAGTATAATCTCCTTATCGCAATTTGGAAGCTTTACGGACTCGACTTTTCTAATTATCTTAACTATTGTGTCTTTTTCATTGTAAGTAGGTATTATTACTGACAGCTTTTTTCTCATCTAAACATCACCGTAAAATCTATTAGGCATTGGTTTAAGCCAATTATTTAAATAGTTTCTTAAATTCAGTATTGAAACTTATTCGGTTTTCTTGACAGCAACGCTTAAAAATAGGGGAATTTTCACGCATATTGGTTTATATGCCTATAAGAATAACAAGAAATGTGAAGCCTGATTTCACAGATGACAGGGGAGAAATAATCAAGCTTCTTGATGATGGAAAGACCGACATAAAAAGCGCTCTTTTGATTACATGCAAAAAAGGGGCAATCAGGGCAAACCATTACCACAAGAAAGACACTCATTATGTTTACATGCTGTATGGAAGCATGGAATACACTGAGCAGGACTTGAAAACAAAAAAGACCGAAACAGTTGTCGTAAATAAAGGGAGTATGGTTTTCACGCCGCCAATGACACCTCACGTAATGAGATTTCTGGAAGAGTCGGCATTCTTGACTTTGGCAACAGAATCCAGGAATCAGGATCATTACGAAGACGATACAGTCAGAGTAAAAATAATATAAATAATTTTTATGGAGCAATTAAAGAAACGAACAGATTGCAGGGTATGCGGGCATGCCGATTTAAAGAAAGTGGTTTCCCTAGGCTCAATGCCGCCTGCAAATGCCTTCCTTAAAAAAGAAGAGCTTAAGGAAAAAGAGCCTTCTTTTCCTCTTGAGGTTTATTTCTGCAATAGCTGCGGCTTTGTGCAGCTTGTTGACATTGTTGATCCTGAATTATTGTTCAGGAATTATGTGTATGTTTCATCCACATCGCCTGTTTTCGTTAAGCATTTTAAGGATCTGGCTGATAGTATTGTAAGCAGGTTTGATCTTCAAAAAAATTCGCTGGTTGTTGACATAGGCAGCAATGACGGAATTTTTCTAAGGCCTTTCAAGGAGCTTGGCATGAAAGTCTTGGGAATAGACCCTGCGGAAAAGATAGCAGAGATGGCGGCCAAAAATGGAATAGAAACTTTGCCGGTGTTCTTTGATGCAAATGTTGCAAAGGAAATTGCAAAAACAAGGGGCAGGGCAAAAATAATGACAGCAACATCTGTCTTTTCCCATGTTGACGATCTTGACGATTTCATCGATGGTGTAAAAGAGCTGCTTGCTGATGATGGCGTGTTCATCATAGAGGTTTATTATCTGAAAGAACTCATTGAAAAGAGATTATTTGACACGATTTACCATGAGCATTTGTCCTACTTTACTCTGAAGACAATGCTGGCTCTCATGGAAAGGCTCGGTATGGAGATTTTTGACGCTGACAAGACAGACACCCATGGCGGCTCATTAAGGGTGTTTATCCAGAAAAAGGGCGGACCTCATAAAAAGGCAGAATCTATAAAGGCTTTCCTCAATGAGGAGGAAAAGGCAAAGCTGCACGAGCTCTCAACTTACACAAAATTTGCCGCGAATATAGAGCGCAATAGGGAGGCGTTAAATAAGCTGCTTAAAAGCATTAAATCAGGCGGCAGGAAAATTGCAGGCTATGGCGCCCCTGCCAAGGGAAACACTCTGCTTAATTATTTCAGGATAGGCGCTGATCTGATAGATTATATAGTTGATGACAGCTCATGGAAGCAGGGGCTTTACACGCCAGGCATGCACATTCCTGTTGTGAGCTCTGAGCATCTCCATAAAAATAGGCCTGATTATATACTGATATTGGCATGGAATTTTGCCGACTCTATAATAAACAAAATATCTGATTTTGACATGTTCATAATACCTGTGCCTATTCCTCAAGTTGTAAGCGGGATAGTTGAGCAGGATTTGACTGGAATATGCGAATCTATATTGCCTGCTGCCAGGGCTTTGGAGGGCTCCACTGTCCTTATCACAGGAGGCTCCGGATTTATAGGCAGCTATCTGGTAGCTGCAATCGACAAGCTTAACAGCAAATATTTCAAGGTGCCTTGCAGGGTAATCTCGGTTGACAATCATATTGTCGGAAAAGAAAACAATCTGCTGAAAGTGATAGACAGCGAGCACATAAAAAATGTCAACCATGATGTCTGCAGGCCTTTTGAGATAGAAGAGCCTGTTGATTATATTATCAGCGCAGCAGGAGTTGCATCGCCCGTTTACTACAAGAGATTCCCGATAGAAACCATTGAAGGCACAGTTTATGGCGTGAGGAACTCTCTTGAAATTGCAAGGAAAAAAAAATCAAAAAGCTTCCTTTACTTCAGCTCAAGCGAGATTTACGGCGACCCTGATCCAAAGTTCGTGCCTACCCCTGAAAGCTACAAGGGAAACGTCTCTTCAATCGGCGACAGGTCATGCTATGACGAGTCAAAAAGGGTTGGAGAGTCTTTATGCATGGCCCACTATAAAGTGCATGGAACTCCTATAAAGATTGTAAGGCCATTTAATGTGTTCGGCCCGGGAATGAGCGGAAAGGATTACAGGGTTGTGCCTACATTCATAAGCCAGGGCAATATGGGCAAAGACCTGACTGTCCATGACAAGGGCAGCCAAACAAGGACTTTTTGCTATGTGACAGATGCTGTAACAGGATTTTTTAAGGTGCTTCTTTCTGAAAGCAGCGGGGAAGTCTACAATGTAGGCAATGACAATGATGAGATACATATGAAGGCGCTTGCGGATATGATAGCGGCAACTGTATTCAACAATGAAATAAAAGTGCAGCTGATAAAATATCCTGAGAATTATCCCCAGGACGAGCCAAACAGAAGATGCCCAAATCTTTCAAAAATCAGGAAAAATCTGGGCTATGAGCCAAAAGTTGACCTGAAGACAGGCCTAAAAAGGTTAAACAAATGGTTTAAGGCAAACTCATTGGATGCATAAACTTATTATACTAACAATCAAAAGAATTCTATATGGAAACGCTTAATTTTGCAGTCATCGGCGCCGGCAGGTTCGGAAAGCACTATATAAGAAAC
>CAZLGX010000006.1:0-15952 GCA_964559395.1 uncultured Methanosarcinales archaeon | reverse complement strand
CACAACCTATAGACTTGGCTATGTTATTCCACTAAAATATGACACCAGAGTAAAACTAACCGACAGCACAGGCAAGGTTTACTATTCGCCCTATATAAATCTCGGGCTTGAATACACCCAATCTGGTGCATCTCTTATCTTCAAGAACAGCACTTTAAAATGGAGCATTCCGCCCAATATTCATGTAATTTATCCAGATGGCGGTAATCAGTGGTTTAAGTCAGGCGCTACTGAAACAATAAGGTGGGAATGTGTTAATTTGCCACCTGGCTATCCTTGTAATCCATCTGTGTATATCTATCTAACAGGAGGTTCCTCGGAATATTATTATGATTTTTGGGGAACTTATTTCTATCCGTCTAAGCTTATCGCCACTACAAGAGGAACAAGTTACAATTGGACAATTCCTGCTGATGCAACTGGTTATCACAGAATTTTGGTAGTAGCCGCAACCTATGATTTCTGGGGTCGTGATTACAGCGACAAGGTATTTTGGATTTCTTAATTAGATTAAATAAGCTAAATAATAATTCGAAAACTTTATATCCACAATGCTTAATTAATCCTCTAAAAAAGAGGTATGCATGAATTTGATGAATTCTAAATCCCAGGCATGGTATATGGATTTTGCAATAGCATTGCTTTTGTTTACCTTTACAATTGTGGTTTATTTTAGCTACACAAACAATGTGCAGAATCAGAACAAAGGCGAGCTGGATTTGATGACCAAGGACGCAAAAGCTATATCAAACTCACTGGCATTAGAGGGCTATCCAGATGACTGGAACAATGCAACTGTGGTAAGAATCGGCATAACAGACGATCAGCAGCTAAATGCAACAAAATTAAAGGCATTAAAAAAATTTAATTACCTCTTATCCAGAAGAAAGTTTGCAACATCTTATGATTATTTTGTTTATTTTGTCAATGACAAAGGGGAAGTGCTGAATATAAAAGGCGTTTGCGGAGCTGGATACCCCATTATTAATTTGACTTACAACATCAGAAGCGCTTATTACTATTCTGATGATGATGACAAGTTTTTATTGGACTTTATGAATAATACTTTCAAAGCCGATATTTACTTTGGAGACAATCCAAGCGACGATAATGATATAGATGCTCTTGTAACAAACTTGAGCAAGTACCAATTTCTTGTTATGGAACATGCTTTGCTGAGTGGTGGAGATTTTAGCACAAACAAAGATAAATTCGAGAATTTTTCTTCAAGAGGTGGCTTGCTTATGATTAGCGGGGAGCTGGCAGCCCCTGAATCTAACAATATGGTAGGTGCCGATTTCAAGAAAAAATCAGGCCAATCTTCAAGCCAGCGCACAGCAATAGTCAACAACACAGAGCCCTATTTGTCTTTATCAATGGGGCAAAGCATGGTATTTAACCAGTATTATAATGTAGAAAACAAGTCCGAAGCGGTTAATTTCCTTAGAATAGCGACATTCAACCAGACTTGGGACAATGCAATCTCGAAATGGAAATACGGCAACGGCACAATTTATTTTTTCAGTGATTTTGACGTATCGGTATTTAACGGCAATTTCGGTGATGTTGTTGAAGAAGCTGCAGCTGGAATAGTTGAAGGTACCTGCAACCCAATAAATCTTACAGCAATAAGCCCAAAAAATCTTGCTAAAACCGAGCGCTACCTAATTTATGATTCAAAGCCTGTCAAAATGCTGGTGTATGTGTGGCAATAAAAATATGTTAAGATTAAAATGAAGAAAGCAATATTTTTCACGATTGACGCTTTGCTTGCATCAGGCATTGTAATATTATCCGTTATATTAATCTCCAACTTTTATTTATCGGAGCAGCAAATAACGAATTTGAATTATGCGGCTCAGGACATGACAAGGGTGTTTTCTGTATTAACAGTGGCTGAAGCCAATAATGATTATGTCAAGAACTTAACCATGTCTGGAGCAATAACCAATATAAATAATACTATACTGGAGCAGATCGGCGAATTTTGGGCAGACGATAAGATTGATTTAGCCAAAAATTTTACAAAAAACCTGACTGAAGCCATAATACCAAATAACTACGGTTTTAGCGTTCTTGTCAATGGCGAAGAAATTTACAAAAGGAATTTGCCTGTAAATAGGGCGCTTGTCTCGTCAAGAAAAATAATAAGCGGGATTGCGAAAGCAAAGCCAACACAGGGGTTTACTGCAAGAGTGCTTCTGAGCGGCATAAAGAGCAAGAAGACAAATGCCTATGTTTATTTTGGCGGCTACGAAGGTGATGGTAATTTGACAAAAAAATTGATTTTGCCCAATGATGTAATTTCATTCAACAGTTCTTATCTTGAGGTTGATGCAGGCGGTAATTTTAACCTTTACATTAATGGGGTATTTTCAGGCAGTTATGCTAAAGGCTCTGGCGGAGGAGGCAATATGCTCGCTGATAAATGGAATTTAAGCAATGCTTATCTTTCAAATTTCAAGGTTGGCGATAACGATATAACCATAAATTTTACATCTGGCAGCAGCTATGTTGCAGGTGGATTTCTAAGATTAACTTATATAACCTCTTCTTATAACGACACGCAAGTCCCTGGCTACGAAAAATATATGTTTCCTGGTATAGACGGCGTCATTAACCTGTACTCCTCTATATACTCTCCTAATAAGCCTGATTATATGAACATTTCCCTGCATTTCCTAAGCCAATACCAAGTTTACTTGACAATAGGAAATACAACGATCTATCAGTCCGATGGATCTTCAGCCGAACAGACAATTAAATTGAATAACTCATACATAGGTGCTCTTTTAGATTATGATTCTCTAAGCCGAAAAACTGTGCCTATTAGGATGGGCCTTAGCAGTGGAAATGTAAGCATAATAAGCGCAAAATCAGATGCTGTATTAATCACAGACAGGACAGGCAGCATGTCATCTTGCGATGTTACAATTGCTTGTGGCACGCCAGGCATTTGTGACACAAATCCTAGCGGAGGCTGTCACCAAAGAAGAGATAAGGTTGCAATTAACTCGGATAAGCAGTTCATCAACACGATTTTAAGTGCACAGGGCAATAGAGTTGGTTTGGTGGGTTATGGCCAAAGAGCCAATCCTGTCTGCGATTTTCATGATGTTGACAACGATAATATTTCCTTAACAAGAAGGGTTGATGATTATTTTAATGAAGATTGCGGATGGACATGCATATCATGCGGAATTGTAGGAGCAACCCAGCTAATAAAAGAGAATGAAGCGTTATATGAATTCAACGAAACATTCGATATTGACAAAACACAATACCATGTTGGTGACTCCGGCCCTGTTTCTGTTAAAGAAACTTTAAACGTTGAAATTGACAAATCAAAATTCCTAAAATCAAGATTAACAATATTCGGCAAAAATGTGGATACCCAAAGCGGCTACAGAAGCTGTGTATTTTTTAATGATAATTATCTCGGAAGAATGTGCATAGCCCGCGAGACTGACAGCGGGGGGTGGCATACATGCTCATATCCGCTTAAGCCTGAATGGTTCGTTTCTGGAGTGTCTTCTGGCAATTCCTGGATTCAAACAACCCAGGCTGATTTCGAAGCAGGAACTTTAAGCAATGTGGATACAACATCAAGTCCAGGGGATGTCAAGATCGGCAATGGATCATCTGGCTTGATGCAGTTATTTTATGATGATTTTGATGACAACGATATTAGCGAATACAGCAATATCAATGGAAATTGGAATACAGTAGCTGAAACAGGAAAAGGATTTGTATTAAGGCAAACTTCTAATGCCAACACCATAATATACCAGCCGATACTTAATTTTGATGGAAGCCATATTGTAAAAGCGATTATGTGGAATGAGGACAATGATGCAGCTGGTGTTGCTTTCAGGTTAAATACCGCTGATGCTGATAATTTCTACAGTTGCTCTGCAACATCAGACAATGGCTTCAGCGCAGGCATTTGGAGGCATAACAATGATATAAGCGGCACTCCTACAAGCAACCTGGCAGGAACTTCATGGAATTATGTAAGGAGCAGGTGGTATAATATCACAATTAACATTAACGAGACTGCAAATACAATCAGGTGCACTTGGAGTAGTGCAGAAGCAGGAATAGAGCTTGATGTTACTTCTGCCGACGATGATGTTCGCCAATCTGGATCTGTGGGATTTTGGCTGTCCGATGAAGACAATTTCAAGGCTGACTTATTGTCAGTATGGGAAAGCATGGATCTTGGCACTGACAAGGGCACTATTTTATCACAAGTTTTCGATGCTGGGATTTCTGCAAACTGGGACATCATAAATTGGACAGATGTGGTTCCAGCCAATACAAATATTACATTGCAAGTCAGGACAGGCTATACACCAACACCAGATTCAAACTGGGATAATTTTAATTGGACTGACCAGTCATACAATATCTCAAAAGGGAGTAAGGTTACACAAGAGGCTGGAAGATACATCCAGTGGCTTGCCACCCTCCAAAGCAAGAATGTTACTCTCTATAATCCAAACATAAGCGACGTAACAATAAATTATTCAGGCTATTATGGCAGTAACAATGTTACAATAACAGGAGCAAACACAAATGATTGCTTTGGAACAGCTGGCGACCAAGATGATTGGGATTTCAAGGACGTCAAATTAATCGCCTGGCAATCTACTGATCCTTCCAATCTCATTTACGGGGTATACTCTACTGAAACAACAATTGATGATGGTCAAGAATCTGCAACAGTTTCTTTGAACATTAATGTTGATAAATCCAAAATGAGATCCTCATATCTCGAGTTCGAGGCCATTGATGTTAATCCAAGCTACTATGATTGTGCTTATGTAAACGGGAACTATATCGGAAGGGTTGATTATCAAAAATGGTCAGGCACAAATGAATGGCAAAGGATACTTTTTGATGTGCCGACAATCTATGTTAATAATGGCCAAAATAATGTTACTATAAGAAGCGGCACTACAGACGGATGTGAAAGAACCTCCGGCGATAATGACTTGTGGCGCTTTAGGAATCTCAACTTAAGCGTGCGATGGACAGATGAGCCTGTCAGCTATGACAGGTTTAAATCTATGCTGGTGATGAGCGACGGCGGAGCAAATACAAAGATCGGAGACTGTGCCGACTGTGATCCTGCAGGAGCAAGGGCCGAGACTATTCAAAAAGCGTGCGATGCCCATGATTTGTACGGCATCAGCATTTATACTGTTGCCTTTGGAAATGTAGGGCAGACCGCCATTAACACATTAAATCAGACAGCATGTTGTGATGATTGTTCGCACTTTTATACAAGCAATGATGCAGACGAGTTGCTTGATATCTACACCCAAATTGCACAATCAATTGTGAATATAACTTTTGTAGGCCAGTCTGTAAACCTATCAAGCGGAAGTATAGTCGGGACCAACTTATATTCAGATTCTTACATATCATTCAACTACTCAGTTTTACAAGAACAATTCAATAAAGTTCCGATTGTATTTGAGACCGAAAGGTTTGGCAATAATATTTCCTCAGGAACTTTAACCATCTACCCTAATACCTCTGTTTTAGATGCCAAAGTTACTTCTTATTCTGGAAACAAATGGACTGATAATTTAGTTGTGAATGGCAACACAGTTTACAGGCTAAGCAACTATGGAGATAATTATCAAGCCTTCGGTGATCCATTTGCGGTGAACATTCCGGTAAGTAATATTAACCAAGGAACTAACAGTATAACAATAAGCACAGGCCTAAATTCTACTATATCTGCAGGTGGCTCTAACGACAGCAGGGTGATATATACATTATTGTTGAATGGGTTTGCTGATTACAGCAGCGTAGTTGCAAAATCAGACGGCTGCTCTTGGACTGTCAGCTTTGAAGATGGTTCTGCCTCTACGATAAAAGTGCCTTCGAGCTATAACGGCGCGGATATCTGTAGTTTTGCAGGTAAAACATACGATACAAATGACGCCCTTGACATTGCTGTATTTCAATTATTCAGCAACCTTGACCTAGACAAGGATGGCAAGCTTGAGGTGAATATAGATGAGAGCGATCTTGACTTTACATCTTTGACTGTCTCAAAAGTGCCTTCATTGTGGGGCCCTGCGATAATTGAAATAAGGGTTTGGGAGTAGTTTGCATGAATAAAAAAGCAATTTTTTACACAATAGCTGCAATTGCCTTGACAGCTGTAATATTCGTAACTTACAGCGCTTACACCACTTACAGATTGACGAACAGAATGGAAACAATAGAAACAAGAATAGAAACAGTAAATTTCTTCATAAAAGATGTTGAAAAAGATTTGGGCAAAGGTATTTATATAACAGGTTTTAGGACATTGCTGAGCTTCAATCAGTTCATAGCCTCTAACGGAACGTTTATAGATGACATAAATGAAAAATTTAAAGAGTCATTTTTGAATGGAACAATTGAAAAGCAGTCGTTAAGCCTTATGAAAGATTCCACTTTTACTGATTGGGCAAATAGAATTTCCAAAGAGGCTGACAAAATCGATATAAAATTCAATTTTACTGTAAATGAGGTTAAGCTGAACCAAAGCGATCCATGGATTATCGAAGCAGGAGTAAATTTAACGCTCGACATAAGGGACAAAAGAAATACAAGCTCCTGGACAAGAAACAGATATCTAAAGACAAAAATCAACATAATAGGATTTGAGGATCCTCTATATGTAATCAACAGCAACGGCAGAATCACCAATGTTATAGTAAAAACAAATATTACTCCTTTTGTTGTCAGCGGGAATGTGAAGAATCTTATAGACCATATGAACAGCTCTTATTATATTGCACATAATGATTCTCCAAGCTTCCTTATGCGCCTTGAAGGCAATCTTGGAAATTCTTCGATGGGAATTGAGAGCTTGGTTAATCTTGAGGAATTCCAGCAGCAAGGGATTGCCTTAAAAGACAGGAGCATAGTTGATTATATTTATTTTGGAACTAAAAGCACTACGAATTACAGGATCAACAACACTCCCGAGTGGTTCAAGATAGATCAAGGTCATTTAAGCACATATCAAGTGACGAACTTGACTATATGAAAACAGATATTGTTTAATTATCGGTAACTTTCAGCAAAAGAGTCTGTTTTATAATGCTCATGAACAAATCAATCGATGATAACAAACAAATCTTCCAATAACCAAAAATCAAAAATTCTGGCAGGTACCGAAGACTTAACAGAATCATGAAAACACAATATTTTTAAATCAATAAAAACAAAGATTAATCAAAATGGAAATTGAAGGCAGTGTTATAGAAACTGGTGTTGATAGGCTGGTAAAGACAGTAAAAGAAAGAGGAAGGATTGCCTTATCTGATGCCGCGAAAGAGCTCGGAGTAAGCACTACTGTCATACAGGAGTGGGTGGATTTTCTGGAAGATGAAGGAATAATAAGTGTAGAATACAAGCTTACCAAGCCGTTTCTTGTCGAGAGGAAGCTCACAAAAAAGGAGGTAGAGACAAAGGCAAAAGAATTTGAAGGCAAGAAAGATGTCTTCGTGAGAAAAGCAGAAGTAAGCTTAAGCTTTCTAGAGAAGCAGGCTGAAGAATTAAAAAAGGTTAAGGCTGAGTTTGACAGGATTAAGAACGAGCTTGGATTGGAGCTTGACACAGTGAGGAGTGAGCTGCAAGAGTTGGAAAAATACCAGCAGATGAAGCAGGAGCTGCAAAAGCAGATTGAAAATCAGAAAAACGACGCCAAGGCAAAAATAGAAGAGCTGACAAAACAAATCTTAAACGAGCAAAAAAGATACCAAGAGCTTGTTGCAGACATTGAAAAAGAAAAACAAACCCTTACGCAGGAAAAATTGCAGGCCAAATCTATAGAAGAGAGTGAAAAGCTTCTAAACAAGAAATTAGCAGATTTAAAAGGAATGATTGCTTTAATTGAGAAGAAAATCAATGAAGAAGATGCGACTATAAAAAACTCGGAATCACACATAGAGCGCCTAAACCAGGTAATAGAGGATGTCAAGCAGAGGGTTTCAGAAGAGAAATCTTCCATAATTCCACTAATAGAAAAAGGCAAAGAGCTTGAGAATAAAATGCTTGAGCTCCAGGAAAACATAATAAAAAAGATTGCGGAGAAGAAAAAAACCGTAGCTAGTATAGATCAAATAACAAAAAAAGTCAATGAATTCTTCGCTAAAAAAATGGCGGTTATCAATCTTGTTGACAAGGTTAATAAGGACAGGGACGAACTCGAAAAAAGCCTGATAGAACTGATAAAAAAAGCCAAGTCCTTCCAGCTTGCAGGCAGAAAAGGGGACTCAGGTAAAGAGATGCTGGATCTTGAGAAAAAGTTCGATGAAGTGAACAAGAAAAAGGGCATATTTGAAAGCGAGCTCAAAAAGATGGCATCATTTTTCAAAAAATAGTGGGGCATTTTATAATAAAAAAGAGGCAGCGAAAAACCTTAGAAATGCGAGTGAACTCATTTCACTCGCTCACAATTTACGGTTTTTCTGGTCTCTTTTGTCAAAAACACAAATTGTTTTTGAGCATCGTCGGAAATCGCTGGCTTACCTTGAGATGAAGTGCAAAGGATTGTACCTTGCGATTTCCGAGATTTCAAAACACATATTAAATAAAAAAAGATAGTTGAAAAAAGAGGTGTGAATTTGCCAAATATTAAACACAAGACGAAAGCTATTCTGAAATCCGGTGATACTCATCCTCATCCAGAAAGCAAGGAAAAATTCTTCGGCGTTTTCAAGTTAAGATCGAAAAATTTCAATGTAGTGGAAGGTGCGCATGAAAGTGTTCATGCATCTAAGCAGAGTAGAGAGCAGCCCAAACTCAAGAAAGTAAAGCAAATATCAACGCTTGAAAAGAGGTACGGCACCAGCCTGCTGGACATGCTAAGGCACATTCATTTTAAAAGGAATAAGGAAAATCGCCAACCATTGGACAAAGGCCTAAAAACAGAGACTAAAAATTTAGTTCCGCCTTCTTTAAGGCAGAATAAGGTGCAGGCAGAGAAATCTTTGCCTGAAGAGATTAAAATTACAGGGCTGGGACCTATCACATCTCAAGAAACTCCAACAGAAAAAAAGCGAAAAGCAATTTTATTGCCTGCCAAAAAAGAAGATATTAAGCTGATAGCAACTTATGATTTTGTATCGGATCTTATACCTATAACAATAAAGATTTACAAAAGGAAAGGTGAATTTGTCCCTATTTATGAAGTTTCAATATCGAGCATAAGCAAAAATACTGAGATAATTCTTGAGAAGATAAGGGAAGAGCTTACAACGCAGGTAAGCCTGGGCATGGTTGATATTCTTTCGACAAAAGATACAGGGGTTATAGAACAAAAATTCATCGATACAATAACCAACCTTATAAACAAGCATTTTCCCGATGCTGATGAAAAAACAACAAATTTTCTTAAGAGCTATTTAATCCAAAAAAGCCTGGGGCTTGGAAATATAGAGATACTCATGGATGACATAAACCTTGAAGAGATTGCAATAAACAGCTCTGATGAGCCTGTTTGGGTTTACCATAAAAAGCACGGCTGGCTTAAGACAAACGTAATGCTTGAAAATGAGGATCAGATAAGGCACTACGCCACAATGATCGGAAGAAGGGTAGGGAGACAGCTCACAATCCTGGAGCCTTTGATGGATGCCCATTTAAAGGGAGGCGACAGGGTAAATGCAACCTTGGAGCCAATATCTGTTGCAGGCAATACAATAACTCTTAGAAAATTTGCAGCAAAGCCTTGGACTATAACTGATTTTATAAAAGACGGCACAATATCCACAGAGGCAGCTGCTCTTATATGGCTCGGCGCGCAATACGAGTTATCAACATTAATAGCAGGAGGCACAGCTACCGGCAAAACAAGCATGCTTAACGTAGTGGCAAATTTCTTTCCGCCAAATCAAAGGATAATAAGCATTGAGGACACGAGAGAAATCCAATTGCCTAAATTCCTGCATTGGATCCCGATGGTTACAAGGCTTGCAAATCCAGAGGGCAAGGGCGAAGTTTCAATGCTTGATTTGCTTGTCAACTCCTTAAGAATGAGGCCTGACAGGATAATAGTGGGCGAAATCAGAAGGAAAAGGGAAGCTGAGGTATTGTTTGAGGCAATACATACAGGTCACTCTGTTTATGCAACTGTGCACGCAAATGACGCTGATGAGACAATAACCAGGCTTGCGAATCCGCCTATCGAAATACCAAAATCCATGCTGCCTGCAATCTCTATGATAGTTGTCCAGTACAGAAACAGAAGAACCGGTGAAAGAAAAACTTTCCAAATAGCTGAGATTATGCCAGACTCCGAGCCAAACGTGCTTATACAGCTTGACATAAGAAAAGGTGTCCTTAAAAAGGTTGCAAACTCAAAATCGCTTATGTCCACAATTGAACTGTTTACCGGATTCACAAAAAACGAGGTAAATAAGTCATTAAAAGAAAAAGAGCTAATATTAAAATGGCTTGCAAAGAATAACACTAACACTGTAGATGGCGTTGGCAGGGTAATGGCGGAATACTACACAAACAAGGACAATCTTATGGGATGTGTCCGAAAAAACAGATTATTAACCAATTAAAAGGTGGTTTATATCAAAGGATCTCTAAAAAATGTTTTCCATTTAATTGCAAAATCTTTTCCAACGCTGAAGCTCAAGCTGAAGCAGGCAGGCATGGAGGAAAAACCGGAAGATTTCATCAAAAAAACCTTTATTTCGGCTTTCTACATGACTACAGGTCTTGTTGTTGCATTGTTTTTGTTGCTTGCCAAGCTGGAGGTGTTAAAGGGCATTATGATTTTAATAATACCCATAATATTTGTTTTTATGTTCTTTTATATGCTGAAGCTTCCTGAATTAAAAATCTCAAGAAAAGAAAAGGAAATCAGCAGGGAGATTATTTTTGCCGGCAGATTCATAATTATAGAGCTTGAATCCGGCGTGCCTTTGTATAATGCAATGATTAATGTCTCAAAAAACTTCAAAGTTATCGGGCAGTATTTTAAGGAACTGACTGACAAGGTTGATTTGGGCACAAGCATGGAGGATGCCTTAAATGAAGCGGTTGAATTCGTGCCGTCTAATGACTTGAGAAAGATTCTGTGGCAGATAATCAACTCTATAAGGACGGGCTCTAACATAGCAAAATCCCTTTACTCGGTTATGGAGCAGGTGACAAAAGATCAGATGAATGATGTAAACAAATACGGAAAAAAACTAAACCCCTTGGCTATGTTTTATATGATAGTCGCTGTGATTCTGCCTTCTCTTGGAGTTACAATGTTGATAATACTTTCTTCATTTATAAAATTCCAGCTTAGCTTGACAATACTGCTTGCGCTTGCAGGCTTTCTGGGATTTGTGCAGTTCATGTTCATTGCAATGGTAAAATTCTCAAGGCCGCCGATCGAATTTTGAAGATGTTCAGCATAAAAAACCCGTTTAGGAAAAAAACTGAGCAGATGAGTCCAGAGGGAAAAATAGAATTCTTTAAAAGGCAGTATAAGGAGAAGCAGGGAAAAAAATTAAAGGCGCAGGAGAGGAGGCAGAGGCTAAAGGCCTACATTGAGAGGGCCGGATTTGAGGTCAATTTACAAAAGCTCAAAAAGATATTTTTTAATACAGCAATAGTTATAAACCTTACATTCTCTGCCCTGCTTATATACTATTTCTCCGTAACATACGGCATTGGATGGGGAACAGTTGTTGCTTCCATATTTGTGCTCTGGGTTTTGATTTTTGTTTTGCTCATAATTGCCCTTTGGATGATGTTCTATTTAGCAGTTGACCTCAAGATTTTCAAGAGAAAAGTTGACATTGAAGAGGTTCTGCCGGATTTTCTTCAGCTTACTGCATCAAATATAAATGCAGGCATGACGATAGACAGGGCTTTGTGGTATGCTGTAAGGCCCAGGTTTGGCGTGCTGGCAAAAGAGATAGAGACTGTTGCTAAAGAAACTATGAGCGGCGTAGATTTGAAGCTGGCTTTGGAGAAATTTGCCTCAAGATACGACTCAGCCGTCCTCAAAAGGTCCGTAAGCATGATAAATGAAGGTGTTGAGGCCGGCGGCTCAATTGGCGATTTGCTCAACAGGGTTTCATTGGATATACAGGAGCAAAGAGCAATGTTCAAGGAGATGTCCGCGAATGTAACCACTTATGTGATATTCATCGTGTTTGCTACTATAGGTGCTGCGCCATTCTTGTTCGCATTATCAGGAATCCTTATTCAGGTTGTTGAAAGCCTTGGCTCATCATTAGGCGGAACTACTTCTTCAGCCCAGACCGTGGGCATATCCATTAGTTTTTCAGGTGTTGGCGTAACTCATACTGACTTTAAAATATTTGCCATAGTGTCTTTGATAATTACCTCTTTCTTTTCTGCTATTATGGTGGCAACAATAAAAAAAGGCAATGTCAAAGCAGGTATCAAATACATTCCGATATTTGCAATGGTATCTTTGATTCTTTATGGAATAGCGCAGAGTTTGGGCGCAGGATTGTTGTCGTCATTTTTCACTTTTTCTTAAACAACAGACTATAAGAAATGGCAATCTGAACATAAATTCATAACACTTTAAAAAATTTAAATAAACCCATTTTCATGAGCAATGTTGGAATCTTGGGATACTTCTTAATCTTCGGCATATAGCCAATTTTTTGATATGTCGGAAATCGTAGATTTCCGATCATTCGAAAACCTTGGTTTTCTTTATGTCGGAAATCGCACAGGCGCACACTTTGATATGTCGGAAATTTTTATTATTGAACGAATTTGCAAATGTCAGAAATGCTTAGCATTTCTGAGCACACTCGAAAATCTCTGATTTTCGATGAATTTCCGAGCATGCTCAAAAATTGTACATATTTAAAATGTGTCATGCAATTTTTGACACTTCAGTTCAAAGCAAGCCAGCGAGTGACATGAGCGAGCGAGAGCATCTCGCGAGCTCTCGCATGTCACACGAACTCGCTCACAAGTCACTGTACTTTAGTGCGGAGTGTTTTTGACAATTTATTGGTTTTGCTATTTATCTTCTCGACTAAAAACCAATCATCAAATCGCAAAATTTTGCATTAATCCAACAATCTGCCGATAACTGAATAGTATCGAATCTTGGAAAGATTTATATATTAGTTATTTAATTGATATGTCTAAAACCACCATTTATAGTATGGTGGGATGTTGATTATCGCAAACTTTATGTGTAGTTTTTGAGCATGCTCGAAATTCCACGATAATATTTGTGGTTGAGCTTGCGAAACCACCTGTCATAGACAAGGTGGAATTTCGACATTAAAATAAATAGAAGTAATAAGTATTATTTAAAATGAGGTGAAATGATGAGTATTTCTGGTCAACTTGGAAATAAAATACGCAAAAATGACAAATTTTTGGTGCAAGATTATTTTAAGAAATTTTCTAGAAAATCACAAGCTGCCATGGAATTCTTGATGACTTATGGCTGGGCCATTCTTGTTGTTCTCGCTGCAATCGCTGCATTGGGTTATTTTGGCGTTTTAAGCCCTGAAAAATTTCTGCCGGAGAAATGTCTGATGCAAACAGGCTTTACATGCATAAGCTCTAAAGTAGAGCCAAGCCAGTCGACTATAGTGCTGCAAAACGGCTATGGCAGAACAGTTACCATAGACCGGGTTGATATTGGTAGTTGCTCTAAAACATTTACTGACACTGTGACTAGCGAACAGCAAGCCACATTTGTCTTGACAGGATGCAGCAATGGCGTTAGTAAGGAAGTGTTTAAAGGTGATGTGGTTGTGAAATACACAGAAAAAAACACTAACCTTTCAAAAACCGCATACGGAGTTATAAACACCAAGATTGAATAAATAAATCGATAGTTTTATATATCACTACTAAAATAATAAACTTAAAAATAGAGGTGAGATGAATGATGAAGAAATCACAAGCAGCCCTTGAGTTTATAATGACTTATGGCTGGGCCATTCTTGTTGTTCTGGTTGCTATAGGAGCTCTTGCTTATTTTGGGGTTTTGGATCCGGGTAAATTTCTGCCTAGCAAATGCACAATGTCAGCAGGACTTGCTTGCACAGACCACAAAGCAACTGCAAGTAGCTTAGATATAGTCTTCAGGAATTCACTTGGCTATGATATAACGGTAAGTAGTGTAAAAGCACAGCAATGCACTGCACAGACAGGATTGACTGACAGCGTGGCTAATGGCGATATAAAAAAATATACTTTTGTCTGCACTAATGCCGGCTCGAAATATAATGGACAAGTTAATGTAACTTACACGACACCGATCGATTATGGCGAGTTGCCACACACTAACCAGGGCCAGGTTACAAGCAGAATAGAATAAATATTCTATTTTTCTTTTTTTATATTAGCACTAGTTATAAGAAGAGTTAGTTTTTATATAATGGAAGGTACGTACTCAGAATATATTAAATAAAAAATAGGCGACCTATGCAAAAGTAAAGGTGATGATAGGTGACCCGCACACTTCTGCTTTGCTATCTATCCTAATAATCAAGCATTACTCCGCTCTATGAGGGGCACCCAGTGACATGGCGAGCGAGTCTCTTCGCGAGCCTCGCATGTCAGAAGTCATGAAAGCGCATGGGTCTCATAATTTTGAGATTAGATTATTGAAAGGTATTATTCAAAAAGAAAATCTGTTTACTCCTCTTTCTTTTTCTGCCACACGAAGTAGCCTATTCCAGCCACAACCACTATTACAAGCACTACAACCCATGCCATTGTTGTGCTACTTAGCCCTTTCTTCTCTTCTGGCGCTGCTGGAGTTACTGGTTCTGCTGCAGTTGGTGCTTCTGCCGGTGGCTGCTCAGTTGGTGGAACTATTGGTGCTTCAGTTGGAGGAGTAACTACTGGTGCTGCTTCCCTGCTTCCTACAGCGAAAGTGCTGAACCCAGGAGTTGTTGAATCATATAAAATATTGGTTCCGTCATCACCTGTTTTTGAAGTTGGCAAGCCGTTCCATTTGCTGTCTGCGTATCTGTACAAGACAACATCATTTTCCCCGACATTATTGCTTGTCAGCCATGATTTTGGCACTTTGAAGCTGATTTTTATCTTTGAAGTGTCTGAATCTGCAATGTTGCCTCTTGTGATCTGCAGGTATTGGTAAACTTTAGCTGCTGCGCTGGTTGTCAGTGGGTTTGACGTAAGGCTTTGGACATTTACAGATGGGCTTGTAACAGTATTCGCAACTTCAATTACTATGGATGTTACAGCTATTTTCTCATTGTTTACTTTCACTGTTCCAGTTGAGCCTGCTGCCAGAGTATCCCATGAAGTTCCTGTTGATGCTGCCACATTGCTTGGTGCAACTGCTCCTCCACCCCCTCCTCCGCTGCTACTGCTGCTTGCTGCAGCTGCTGCAGCTACTGCGGCGCTTGTTGTAAAGTTAAATGTGCCGTTTCTTGCGCAGTTGCCGTTGAAGTCGCATATGGTTACATTGAAATGGTATAGTTGACTGGCAGTTAGGCTATCCAATGACACAGCTTGTGATTGGTTGAAGTCTGTTTGTACCGCTGAAGTCGAAGCAGAAATTCCGCTAACAGTTGTTGCATAAAATACAGTCGCATTAACTGTTTCATTTATGCCGCTTATAGTAATTGTTGCTGTAGTTGAGTCTACGCTAGTGGAAATTGTTGTGCTGTTTGGATTATTTGGTTGTGTACTGTCTGACAAGTTGAATTCCCATACGTACTTATTCGTATTGCCATCATCATCTATAACCCAGAATGTTGCGTTGTAGCTTGGGGATCCACTTAGATTTTTTAGCCTTTCAGTGTCTCCCAGGCATATATTGCCGCTCTTTGCCATAGTCTTATTTGTTGTTGCTGTTGTTGTAGATGTATTTAGGTGGTAATAACATGAAACAGCATCTGCTGAGACAGTGATATTAGGTATGAACATGCTTACTGTTTGATTA
>CAZLGX010000005.1:0-17546 GCA_964559395.1 uncultured Methanosarcinales archaeon | reverse complement strand
CTAAAAACAGGAAGGACAGCAGGGAAATAGCCAATGAGATAGAAAAATATGGCGGTGAGTTTAACGCCTATACAACAGGCGACAGGACTTCCTTTTTCATCAAAATAATCAACAAGAGATTTGATGTTGCACTGGGCATTTTGTCTGATATTGTGGCTAACCCCATTTTTGATGAGAAGGTAATAGAGAAAGAAAAGAAGGTCGTGCTCAAGGAAATCAATATGGTTAATGATGATCCGAGGTCTTACCAATGGATTTTATTTCACAAAACCTTGTTTGAGAAACACCCTGCCAAAAACCCGACTTATGGCTCTGTTGAAACCGTCAAGAAATTTGACAGGAGCCATATCCTGAATTACTACAAATCACATTATCTGCCGAATAATATGATTATATCTGTTGTAGGGAATGTTAAAAACGCAAGAGAAAAGATAAAAAGGCATTTTGCACAATTGAAACCAGGAAAGAGGATAAAAAGACCGGGGTGTCATGACCCTGCGCAGACTAAAATCAAAAAATTTGTTGAGAAAAGAAGAACTTTCAATTCATACATGATGCTCGGCTACAAAGTTGTGCCAAGAACGCATAATGACAGCTATGTTTTTGATGTAATTTCTGCAGTATTGGGCAGAGGCCAGTCTGGATGGATGTTTGACGAGATAAGGAACAAAAGAGGCTTAGCTTATCAAGTTGGAGTCAATAATGAGCACGAATCTGATTATGGGGTATTTGCTGTTTATACAAATCTGGACAAAAAAAATATTGAGAAAGCAAAGGGGATAATCCTGCAACAATTCAGAAGACTGGAAAGCATAAGCAAGAAAGATTTGGAAGAAGCCAAAACTTATATTGAGGGAAATTACGCGCTGCAGATGGAGGACAACTTCCACAAAGCTGACAACTTTGCTGTCTGGGAAACTATAAAGGATGCTAGATTGGCTGATGAATACATAAAAAATGTAAAAAAAGTCTCTAGTAATGATGTTAAGAGAATTGCCAAAAAATATTTAAATCAAAATTATACTTTGGTTGTGATTGAGCAGGAGAAATGATTATTTTAAAATTTAAATGAATAGTTTTATTAATGATTATAAAGTGTTAAATTATATGGGTGACGAGTGGTTTAGGAAAGCGAGAGATGAAGCTGCTATAGCAAACTTCTTAGGAATTAGGGGGAAGTACCTTAAGGAACTCTTGAAATTTTTTGGAAAGGGGTATAATAGTGTTGTATATAAATTTAAACGAATTACAGAAATATTAGAAGGTAGTGAAGATCAGGTAAAAAATTTTTACATTTTTTTAATGTTACTGAGATTGAGGTTAATGAATTTGATAGTTTTTCAGAAAGTGATCAGGCATTTTTAGTAGGTATACCACTTGGTAGAATTTTTGCATTATTGGAGTATGCAATACCTTCAAGAGTTTTCAAAGTTAATGATCATGTTAAATATGAATTTTATACGGTAGTTTTTCCTAGAATCTATTATTTTGCTTGCAGTTTAAGACAACTAGGCTTTAATATAGATGCAAAAGTTATTGATAAAAGAATAAATAAAATATTAAGAAAACATGCAGAAGAACTTGATGAAGAGAAACGTTTTCTTATAGATAAAATTAGGCATTATTTAGTTACTGAAATGAAGTACTACCTAGCTCCTTGGTGATTTCGAAGATGATTAACCTCTGGTATTTATGGAGTGCTTCTAGAATACGCTAATTGGCCTATAAATAATTTTGTTGACATTTTATCTCGTCACTTCAAACTTCCTTATTGTCTCAAGAAGATGTTTTAGTTTGCTGTCTTCATTAAACGCTTCCCTAATTGGTTTTAGCAATTCATTCAAGTAATATGCGACGCTATTCTTTAAATCCATTGGGTGCATATTTCCTTCTCTGTATAATTTTTCCCATTAGTTTTGGATTATAAAATACTTAGTATATTTTCTAATATATATTTTCTACAAGCACTGGACACTGGACATTCGCACATGACATTTAAAAATAATAAAAGCTTTCATTTCAAATCTTAGATAAATTAATCTCTTCAAATTATAATTTTTGTTGAAACTAAAAATCATTTACAAAGAGATTAGCAGAATAAGATGATGTGATTTGAAATGAAATCGGAATTTTTAAACAATGTTCATGCCCAGTATAGTGCTGTCTATGGGAAAAATAATAAAAAATATTATGTCCTATCAAAATATTTTTGGGATTTTATTAATAAGCAACTCCAAGAAAATACATTCAAAAACAAAAGGCACCTGGCTAAGTTTATCCATAAGATTACAGAAGGAAATATATCCATTAGAGCAATAGATGGCTGGTTCTATAATAATAGGAAACCGTTTATTATAGCTAATTTTGAATTACCTAAGCCGTCATCCAGGGGATGCAAACACGGCTTTCTTTATTTTTGTTGCCTATGTGATTTAAATAAAATAAAAATGGATAATTGCCCTGTTCCTTTATTCTGGGTTAGCTGTCCGCGAGGCAAATTATACATCTATGAGAAATATTGGAAAGACCTCAAGCGCCAAATAGATAATCATTACAAATTTGGTTTATTGTTGTCGAATTTTTACGGAAAAGTAAATATAGACGATAGAACCATAAGAAACTGGAGAAATAATAAAGGATTGCCCAAGATTTTCACAAAAGATGAGTTTTCATTTTCTAAGCACAACTTGTATTTTTTAGGCTTATTTCTTTCTGATGGACATATTAGAAATAATGGGAGTGCGCAGTCCTTCACATATCAATCCGGCAGTTCAGATGTTTTTCAGGGCTATTGGCATACTCAGTTTATCCAAAGATTTTTGCCTATTTTTCAAAACAAAAATAGAATAAGCAATACATATGTAGAAGTAGATAAAACGTACGCGAAATCATTTTTTAAAAGCAACCTATCTTCAATTTCACCGATTTTCATAAGAAAATTGATACAATATAATTTAATTGAAAAAAGAGGGAAAACTCCAACAACAGGCTTTAAGAAAAATATAACTCAAAAATTCTTAGAGGCAATTAGTTCATATAAAGAATATTTTCAGGGAGTATTTGATGGGGATGGTTCATATGGTTATTATACTTCTCCATCCCTCTATTTGGCAACATCCTTAGATGTATCTTATGAGAAATTTATTGATTTTTTGCCTTTGGTGCCGACAGCCACATCGCATGACAAGAAAGTTCTTATACCCTACAGTAAAAGGAATGGAAATTCAGTTTATTTTATCAGGTTTGCTCCGGAATCCTTAAGGCATACTCCCAAGAGATACACTGCACTTGATATAGTCAAGCAGCTTGATTTTATGATTGATTCTGCGCATAATAGCATAAGGCCAGATAAGGTCCATAAACTGATTAAAATAGTCAGGGCTGTCACTTCAAAAAATTACGGGGAATATCGAAGTTGTCTCCAAATTCAAAAGGAGATTAGGGACATAGCAATAAAAGCAAGGCTGGCAGATAAAATAGAACCGTTGGAGAATAGATATCCAATAAAAAATGATAGGTATCAACCTTTTATGCCAAAATGGGCAGAAGTATTGTGCTCAAAGAGCGAAGCCTGGGACTTCTTCTTAAATAAAGAAAACCTAATCTTTAAGGTTGAGCATAAGCTAAAAGATATTGATTTTTCGGAAGGCATTCCAGTTAATCTTGAATTGTGACCTTATTGTGTAATTTTAAAGCTTCTTACTTGTTCCAATAATTTCCTCGCTTTTGTGTTTTTTTCAAAATGATTTCTCACTGGATTAATTAATTCATCAATTCTGGCAGCAACACAGTTTTTCAAATCCATTGGATGCAGATCTCCATTAGAATATATTTTTATCAATTCATTGTAACTTTCGATTTGCACATCGCCGCCATATTTATCAGGTCTTTCTATATTTAAAGTTTTAAATTTCTCGAAAAGGATATATTTGCAGTATTCTAATATTGGATTCTCTTCAACTTGTTTTGCCGGACAGTAAGCTCCTTTTATTTTTCTTATTATTTCCTCTTTGCTGTCAGTCATGAATATAGCAGAATCTGGCCTTGATTTGGACATTTTCATGGCTGTTGCTTTTTCCACTGGGTCTTGGACGTTTCTTGGCGGCTCTAATAACCCCATCAGCATATGGTGGCTTACTATAACTGGCTTCCATAGCCCCAGTTTTGTCGCAATTTCCCTGCACATTACATAAACCTTTTTTTGATCCATTCCGAGCGAAGTTATATCTGCTCCAATCTCGTAAACATCTGCGGCTTGCATGCAGGGATATAGTATCTGTGAACCTGCCAGAATATCGGACTCTTTTCTTCCCATGATCTGTGAACAGCGAATTAATCTTTTAACTGTTGCTGACTGGGCAATCTTTACCACAGTCTTCCAATAACTTTTTTCGTAGACAAGATCAGTTGCCCTTATTATTTTAACTTTATCGGTATCCATACCGCAGGCTTTCCATACTTCCACCAAATAATCTCCAGCCACGTGGATTTTATCTAAATCGCCGCCAAGCTTTAGATTAGTCCATGCATGCCAATCGGCAGCGTACATTACAAACTTAACGCCTGCCTTAAGCATTTTATTGACCGTTATTGAACGAAGCAGTCCCTGTGCTATGTGCACTGAGTAGCCCGATGGCTCAAAGCCGTCATAAGCAATCGGGTGCTCTTTTGTCTGCAGAAGATGCCTTAGCTCTTCCTCTGTCAGAATTTCCTCTCCAACCTGTTTTATCAAGTCAAATTTAGATTCTATGTCCATTATTGATTATTTTTTATTCTATGTATTTAAAGGTTTTTGATTAGTAAATTATTTTTCAATAATATCAATTCAATAAAAATTTTTAAAAATTATAGAACGACTTCTATAAGCTGATGTGATGGAAGTAATCCGTTGATTGATTGTTTAATGATATAAATGGGCGAGGGCGAGTGTGTGGCAGACAGCGAGCCCGAGCACTAGATATTGTTGCGAAGCAACGGATTGAAAAGTAGATTAAAATTCAAATACTTGATTTTTACTTTGTCTGTTTTTGTGCGTAAGCATTTCTAAACACAGATTGCGCCGCTATTCCGAGAGAAACTCCCAGTATTTCCAAGGCAAAGAATATTATCATGCTCAAAGGTAGGTTGCTGACGTAATCATTAAAAGCATTTTCATCAGAAACAACATTGCCTGTCGGCAGTATGCTTGCAGGTGCGCCATTATCTCCATATATAGGCAGCATTAAGTAAACAAAAAAAGCCACTATTGCCCCTAAGTAAGCACCTTCTTTCATGCATAGCATCATTTAATAAGTAGGATATAAAGATTGCGGTTTGACCACTGGACATTTGCTGGCGCAAGCTTTATATATTGAATTTCCATCAAAAAGTGAATGAAAATCTCTGTCTCTTTATTGTCAACGTACCTTTACTGCTCAAGAAAGCTTTTTCTTCAGAAGGTTTTGATGCTGGAAGAGCCGCCAAAGGAAAGCCTTGTTTTAGGTAGCATAAGGCATGAGACTTATGACAGGATAAATAGGAATGAAGAAGAGATAGTGACTTCCATTACCAAAAAGCTGCTTTTTGGGGATATAGAGAAATTATACAAAAGAGAATATCTAAAGATTTTAAGAAAGTCTATAGCAAACAACAAGAAACGATTGGAAGATGTAAATCTCAAGATGCTTGATACCTACAAAAAGTCATTTCCTTTCATAATTAAAGAATCTGAAGTCAGGGCAATCAATATTTTTAATTTTATAGAAAAGCATGAGGTTTACGGAGAAGAATTATGGCAGAAACTAACTCCAAAAATACTTTCAGAACTAAGGGTTGAGTCTGATGAGTTGAGGCTAAAAGGAATTATAGACCAAGTCCATATCTACGAAAATGACTATGTACCTTTTGAATTAAAAACAGGCAGGATGCCTCAAAATGGAGTTTGGCCTTCCCATAGAATTCAAATAGCGGCTTACTCATTGCTTTTGCAGGAAAAATTCCAGAAACCCGTAAAAGAAGGATTTGTATACTACCTTGACACAAAGGAAAAAAGGCAGATTGCTATAAATCCATTTATGAAGGAAGAGGTAAGGCAGATAGTTGACGAGGTTATTGCGCTGCTGGAGAGCAAGGAATTGCCGGATTTTTGTGATAATGAAAACAAATGCAGGAAATGTGGGTTAAAGGATACTTGCTATGACAAAAATGAAGTAAATAATCTGCTAAAGATAAGAATTCCAAATGGAGTTAAATTAAGTCAATAATAAATATATTCATCCCTCAAAATAAAAAGATTTAAATATAACATACCCATCAATATTTTGTATTAACTACTCAATAAGGAAAACCAAAAAAAGTGATGAAAATGCCTGAAGAAGACAAGAAGTTCTCAAAGCAGTTGATTGGAAAGACAGTTGTAAGCAAAGCCGGCAAGAGGTTTGGCGAAGTTGGAGATATAATATTCGAGACAAGAAGCGGCGAGCTTATACACATGGTGCTTCACAACCCTACTTCATACACAGAGAAGCTTGAGCTAGAAAAAGACAAGGAAGGGCATATTCTGATACCTTTCAGCGCAGTAATAGCAGTTGGAGATTTTATGGTTGTGGCTGAAGAGGATATAATTTAATTTATTTTTTAACAAACTTTTGCAAGTATTTGAATTTTATTATATGATATTAGAATGAAAAACGTTTTAATTACACTAGGTATATTATTTGGACTGTTATGGATTGTAGCTTCTGGTTCTTGTATCAATAAAGTAAAGAATATGAAAATTCCTCTTGAATTTATATTTGAACGAGGTTCTACTTCGGAAGAGTTAACAAATTTTGTAAATGATATGAAAACGACCTATCCTGAAATTACAGTTGGGGATGTTTTAACAGATGAAGACGCTTTTAACGAGGCTGTAAAATTTCACAACATACAACCAGAAAAAATAGAGGAATACAGAAAAACACTAACAACTCCGTATGATGCACTTCCATCCGCTAGTATTAGTATTAAAGCGTCAGCAAACGATATTGGGACAGAGAAACAATTTAAAAATTTTGTCTCTCAAGAATTTAACAAATATAAATCTCTCAAGCTTAGACAAGACAGTGGAAGTGGAGGTGACAGGATTGCAGACTTTTTTGTGGGTAAAAATTTTAATAAACAAGCTTGTTTTAATCCACGTTATAGTATTTCTAGATTATTAAGTAGTTATTAAATAATTCAAGCTATCTACTTCGCAAGATAGAGGAAAATTTTTCTCAGAACTATTTACAGGAGAATGTTTTTCCTTTTGTGCTGATTGCATTTCCCAAATTTATAGTATCTGTGCACCAAAAATCTCCTCTTGGTAGACGCACTGAATACACAAAGGCATCAACTGAAGCGTTGCAATATATATCCTGAGATGAAACTATTTTTAGTGTACTCTCTAAAAATTTGTCTATTCCCTCAGCTTTTGTTTTTTCATTTGTACTATCACAGATTCCAATATATGAATTGTATTTATCAAAATAAAGTGTAGCCCATACTTTTATAGTAGATACATTTGCTCGGATTTGAGCACTTTTAGGATCAGTATAAATATCGTTCTGTGCTGTTTTTGCGGAGGATTTAACATCTGTGTTTATCGTGCTTTGACTTTCTGGTTTTTCTTTATTATTTTGAGAGTAAATATTCTGCTACATGAACAACCCCTTTGGCCGCACCTCTTTGAAGATTATTTGACAAAACAATATATTTAATTCCGTATTGAGCTTCTTCTATTCTTCCAATAATTGCTGTCATGCCTCCATCTAAATTCACATGCAGTCTTGGCTGTGGTTTGTTTACCAACGTGACAAAATTTTTCGGGCTAGACGGTAAAGTACTATATGTAGATCGAGCTACTTCGTTAAATCTTTCATATGATTTAACAACATCATTAGCTGTTATTGGTTTTTCAGTTTCAACATATACTGCTTCGAGATGTCCAATTGCCACAGGAACTCTAACGCAGGTACAGTCAACAGTGAAGCTAGCTGGAATTATTGAGTTATAATTATACGCTCCTAGAATTTTTACAGTTTCTTTCCTTACCTTTTCTTCTTCGCCTTTTATATATGGTATAACATTCCCTTCTAATATGTCAACACCATCACCATAGTTCGCTAGAGGCATAGGTAGTCCAAGTTCTCTTTGTGCTTGCCATTCTTGCAACTTTTCTTTGCCTGCTCCAGATACAGATTGAAAAGATACCATAACTACATATCTATAGAATTTCATCAAATAACTTTTTAAACATTACACTATTTCTTATTTGAGATTTAAATGCAACCAGAAAGCACTCTATGGACCGAGAAGTACAGGCCTGGTGATTTCTCTGACATAAAGGGCCAGAAGGAGATAGTTAAAAGGGTTAAAGCCTTTGTTGAGCAGCAGAATTTGCCTCATTTGCTGTTTGCCGGACCTGCAGGTGTTGGCAAATCTACATTGGCTATTGTAATAGCAAAAAAATTGTTTGGACAGCAATGGCGCCAGAATTTTCTCGAGTTAAATGCGAGTGATACAAGAGGGATAGATACTATAAGGGTTAATGTCAAAGATTTTGCAAGAACAAAATCAATTGGCAATGTTCCTTTTAAAATAATTTTTCTTGATGAGGCGGATGCACTTACAAGAGAAGCCCAACAAGCAATGAGGAGAACAATGGAGAATTTTACCCAAACATGTCGTTTTATCCTGAGCTGTAACTATAGCTCAAAAATTATCGAACCAATTCAAAGCCGATGCGTAGTTTTCAGGTTCAGGCAACTGGACAAAAAAGACATTCTTGAAATTATAGATAATATTTCAAAACGAGAGAAATTAAAAATAGATGATAAAGCGAAAGAATCTTTGTATGAAATTTCTGAAGGTGATTGCAGGAAATTGGAAAATGTTTTGCAGAGCTCGGCCGCAGTAGCAAACCACATAACAGAAGATTTAATTCATTCCATGGCTTCTGTTGCCAAGCCAAAGGAGATAAGAGAGATATTGGAATTAGCATTAAAAAACAAATTTATCGAGGCACGAAACAAATTATTGGACTTGATGCTTAATTATGGATTGGCTGGAATTGATGTAATAAAGCAGATACAAAAGGAGATTCTTGAATTGAATATAGACAATAAGTCAAAGATGATCTTGATAGAGAAATGCGGTGAAATCGAGTTTCGAATGACAGAGGGCTCTGACGAGTTTGTTCAATTAGAAGCTTTATTAAGCCAGTTTGCCTTGGTTGGAGCTTGATTATTCTTCAGCTAAATGCTTTACAAGAACTTCCATCTCCTTGTTGTCAAGGATGTTGTATTTTAATTGAATGCCTACATTCTTCTCCAAATCAAGCCTGTCAGGCACTAATTCAACATTGCATACAATTGTTCGCTTATTGTTAATCATCCTGACAACTCCTGCATTGGTATTATCAAAACCACCACATTTGAGATTTGAAAAGATTGGATCAGCAGGTATTTCTGTTATTTCAACGCCTACATTATTTTCAACTTCCCTTCTTGCTTTTGCATCTCTTGGGCATGCTACATCAAAGCCGCCTGTTGGGTTTCTTTCGTCTTTGCTCCAGAAAACATCTACATTGCCTGTCAGCACAATATCAAAGCTAAAAGAAATTTTGTCTTTTCCAACAACATTTTGCCTGAAGTTTTGCACTTGAACTGGTCCTGACGAGCTGTAAACTGTCCTGCCGCTTGTCCCTGTACCGCTGGGCCTGCATATGCTGTCGTCCCTTATATTAATCATGTCCCTTAATATGCACAGCCTTGAAACTGCCAGTGTTTCATAATTATAACAAACATCTGCCCTGAATTTAAATGGGGTATTGCCTGGAAATTTTGTTGGTATAAAGTCACCGCCGCTTTTTGGGAATGTGACATAGGTAGTAGTGCCATCCACTATATTCCCTTCTGCATCTCTTTTCTTTGCCTCTAAATCATCTTGAGGCTCTGCATCTCTTACCTCATCAAAAGTCTGACCAAAATCAGCAGGATCAAAACCAACCAGTTTTACTTTTACACTGTCTTTTTGTACTTTATGCTCACCTTCGTTCTTTAGTCTAATTATAACGTTAAAGCCAAAAGATTCTGTGTCAGTAACCTCTGGCGGCGGGCTGCCTTCCTCAAAATCTATTTTTAAGCCTGAAGAGCCTCCCAAAAATGGAGTTCTTGGAGCGCCTCCTGTAGCTGCGCCTGATTTTTTACAGGCTGAAACCAGAAGAATCAGGCAGATTAAAAGCGCGATAGCATAATATCTTTTGTTCATTTTGCCTCTTTTGATTCAGGGTGGATATTTTATTTTAATGTTGATATGTCGGAAATCGCAAATGTTACGGAATAATTACGATTTCCGAGCATACTTGCGAACTACAACAATCGATGAAAATAACTTTTTGTTGTTAGCAATATATAAAGTTTTCTATTAGACTATTCAGTATCCTCTTTTTTCAGTAAAGTCTTTGTTTCTGCCGTTGTCTTATAAACATACTTTAGTTCGATCTTTAAAGGCGTTGTGTAGGCTGTGGTGCCTCCAGGATAGGCATTGTTTTCTTTCAGCAATTCACATATTATAGAGCCTTCTCCATTTTGCAGCCTTATATGGCCCTGATTTGCTTTTGCATTTGACTCTGCAAACGGCCAGCACTGCAAAAACTGGTCACCTATGGTAACTCCTTCAACATAAACCTTGTCAATATCTTCCTTTGTAAGCTTGTTCTTTCCATAAGGGTCGCACTTGTCAATTGGATTTCCTGATTGTTGGGCAGAAGCTCCTTGTGCTTGTGGCGTGTCAATAAACCTTAGCACGTCTCCAGCTCCTACATTTTTTACAGTTATCATAAACTGGGTTTTTTCTGACAACGCCTTTTCCTCTATTTTGGTTACAGCTATTGGGGCGCCTTGACTTGTTAGTGTTGTGTCTTTAACCTCGCAAACCTTTTTTTGCTTTATGGTTGGGTAAGGATCAGGGTCTATGCAGACAGAAGGGCCTGCGATGGTTTTGTATTCATAGCATAAGGTGGCAAGAAATATCGGCTCGTATTTGTCAACTTTCAGATTTTCAAGTTTGACCTGTGGTGTGAAAGTTACGACTTCTGTGCCACCTTCAAAATTAATCAAAGTCTTGCCGAATAATGATGTTGACTTGCTTAAGTCATAAGAAGGCTGCGCCAAGTCTATGATATTTTTGTCATAGCCGCTTAGATATAGTTTGCCGTTCATAGCCTTGCTTTCCTCTGGCTGAGGATAAACTCCCTTGTTGACAAGCTCAATGGCGATATCTATTTTATTCTGCAGATTGCTGCTGTCACCTACATAAACTGTTGCAGGCGGATTATTAGGCATAAACCTTATTTTCATGCCTTCTGTGCCTGTTCTCAGCTCTTCTATTTTTGTTTTTGCATCTTTCTTTTTTGTAGGGCATGCGGCAACAGAAATAATCAGGACAAGGACAAGCATAGTCATTATGATTTTTTTAAAACTTACCATAAAATATCAAATAAACTTTTTGTATTTAAAGCTTCTGCTAGTATTTAAGCGGCTTCTGGATGATAAAGTTTGTGGATATGCTTTGGATATATCCATAGTCTATTTCTATTCGTATCGGGGTGGTATATGCGTCATCGTTTAGATTTTTTCCCTGGGTGAAAATGCATTTCACAAAATCTTTTCTGTCCCTGAATTTTAAAAGGCCTTCATTCCCATCATCACTTATTCCTGGTGTGCAGTCAATCTCGTTTTGTGTGCTTGATTCTGAGCCATACACTTTCAAAAGTGCTGTGTTCCATATCTTTCTATCGGGATCTGGCACTTTTGCCTCTTTGCATATTTCATCATAGCTCTCTGTGCTTACTGGCGTTCCTAGACCTTTATTTTCTAAGTAAATCAGGAACTGAGGCTTGATTTTGTCTCCTTCTGGCACCATTTGAGTTTCTATTTTTGTTACGGCTATAGGAGCGCCTTGTCCATTACTAAGAGTGATTTCCTTGGCTTGGCAGACTTTTTTGACTGGTCTTACATTGGCTATATCCGGATCTATGCAGATTGTTGCACTTGCAATAGTCTTATAAGGATAGCAGAAAGTTGCAGTTATGGTGGATTGCTTTGTCTCGCTTTGCGGATCTAAAGCGCCTGTTTCTGCATTTAAGCTCGCAACCATTTCGTCGCCTTTCATATTTATCTGCGATTTTCCCGGCAGATCAAAAACTACTACTCCATTTTCCATCCTACTTGGCTGGCCTTCCTGCAAAGATATCCTTGGAACGTAATCTCTTTCTAGTCCTATTGCTATTAGTCCTCCTTTTATATTGTAAGCGCCAATATTTCTTGCTTTAATAACTACGGGAAAATTGCTTTTTTCAAAAACCGTCTGCGGCGGCGCTGTTTTTATGAATTCTGCCCTTATGCTGTCCACGCCCACATGAATATCTATCTCTTTTGACGTCGAGCTTGATGAAAAGGTATTGCAACCTAAAAGAAACACTATAGATGCCATAGCTATGGATAAATAAAAATTTTTCATGGTTGATTGTTTGTCAGTTAAGGTGTTGATATAATTTCTCCTGAAGATGGGGCTCTAACAGAAGTTGAGTCCTCGTTTTCTGTATGCGCAAATATTAGGTAAAAATACTCAACATTATCTGTTACTCCAGTATCTTCATAGCTTGTCCCTGCTATATTATCAAAAGATGCTTCAGGCCTGTCTGTAGAAGGATTTGCTCCTCTTCTAAACCTCTCTACACGATATCTAATATTCGGGTAATCACTTGTTGTAGGCGACGCTGTCCAAGTTATAGTTATGCTATTACCTTTATTTGGAGTGTCAGCTGCATTTGTAGCAGGCGGCGGTTCTACTATATATGGCGATTTTGGTATCAATTTGTCTATGCCGAGTCTTTGAAGTCTTCTTTGATGAGCCTCTTTTATTAAGTCATTATCTACCAATCTTTTCAATTCCATAACATCTTCCACAAAATTCCAATCACCTCTTGGAGGGCAGCCCCATCCATTATAGCCTCTGACTGCTGCTTCCCAACTAGTGTAGGTTTTTGTTGGATATCCAGAGCATTTGTAGGATTTGCTTGTACCGCCATAATAAGCATATTTCTGTTGCAATACATAGATGCCTAGGAGTATGTTACAGTCTAAATCGTATACTGTGTATTTGCTTCCGTCGGTTTTAGGCGACAGGGTATTACAGACATCAGAAGCATCCTCTTTCCATTCATCAAAAGGCTTATCTCTGATATTTATTTGCATTATTCCAACGCTGCTGTCGCTCCTGACAACCTGATCAGGCGGGCATTCAGCAGCATCATTCCTGCAATGCCTAACGCCAGATTCTTGAATCATAAGCGCTTTTACAAGATTCGGATCCATTCCTGAATATTCAGGTTTGGCTACAGCAGAATTAATAAAAGTGTCAAGAGTGCCTAAAGTTTCAAAGGATTGCTCGATATTGACTTGGACAGTATTTTCAAGCAGATATTCATAGCGCGCCCTTACTCTAAAATATCTAGTCGTTATTGGAGTTTTATCAAGAACTTCTGGAGCTGGATTCACCAGGCAAGAAAATGTCCTGAATTTTTGTGAATCTATATCCTTATAATCTTCTTGCTTTATTTTGCTTAAATCCAGATAATAGGCGTTATACGGCTTGCCTGCAGGTCCTTGTCCTGTATCAACTTTAAAAAGATTTTCGCATTCGTTTTTGCATTCATCAGCCAGCCTTTTGCATTCGTTCTGGCAGATTTGGTCTGTTGTTTGGCATGCTTTAGCGCATGGATCTGATACAAATGTTGTGCAGGACTCGGAGCACCTTTCAGGGGTATATTGAGCAAATGGCTTGTTGCAGGCATTTGGGTCCCCTATTAGTATTGTAACATCCGGGGGCGTTAGTATTACCAATTCCTTTATCTCATTGATTTTTCCTTCCCATTGTCTTACTATCCTTTTGTCTTTGTCTTCTATTGACTGCCTATTTTGCAATGAAATTGTAAGCCTTGGAAGCGAGTTATAAGTCTGTGCAACGTGGATTATAGGGCCTATGTTAATTCCTATCTGCACTGGACCATTAGTAAAAACTGGCTTTGGTTCTTTATCTTTTATTGCAAACTGGGCCAAAGGATCCTCTATTCCCTGCCTTGTCAAAGCTCTGTAAGTTTCTCTGTCAATAAAATACGTTTTTAGGTATGCATTAGTTGCAAAATTATATGTTGCTCTAAGTGTGATATCTGTAGGTCCTGGATTGGGTATTTGAGCAAACTTGCATTCAACATCATTTTCTTCCAGCTGAAATACTGGAAAGGGGATATCAGGCTTTGGAATTCCTTTTTCTATCACTTCCTTTTCTTTTCTGTAACACTCAAATTTAACTACAACGGGATCCTGGTACGTTTTGCTGCGTATTGTGGCCCAGACTACTACAGGCTCATAAGTGTAAAACACAGGCTCGCCTGCCCTTGGATCTGCAAAATATACTCCTAAGCTTTCATATTGATTTTTTTCGACAGAACTGCTGTAGCCGCCTGATGCATAGTCTAGCCTTTGTTCAACCTTTTTTGATGTGCTTGCGCCTATTCTACTAAAGAAATCAGATATTGTCTGGAAAGGCGATTTAGTATCAGTCGCTTCTCTTTCTTGGAAATTTACACTTTGAGCGGCTAAAGTTGTTGGAGTATATGACAACACAGTTAGTAGAACAAGTAAGGTTAGCCCATTCCATCTGGCAAATGAATTTTTAGCAAATTGATGACCATAAAAGCATGTTACTAAAACTATAAGCGGGACAGTTATACCATAGGCACTAAGTAAACTAGATCCAAAAAAATCCAATATCAAAAAAACGGGCGTAAAAAGATATAATTTGCCTTTTTGAAAAGGTTGACCTTCTATTCCTTCAAAAGTGCTAAGGTAGCCCAAACAGAAAATTATTACCCAACCTACATGTAATACAGCTTTAGGATTAGCAGTCCAATTCCAATTAACCCAAAAGTAAGAGAATACTAAAACCATGACCAAATAGCTCAATGTTTCTCCACTAAAAGTAAAACCTTGCTTATGGAAGATATATAATAAAAGTATGCCAAATGCTGCCAATATAATTGGAAATATAGAGTATAGGTTCGGGCTTAAATTTGGTGAAATTTTGCCAGATATATAATTAATTCCTGCAAATAGCAACATAGATACTATAAATCCAAGATCTCTCCTGAACCATTTATTAAATACGTTGAATATCAACAATCCAGAGACAAGCGAAGATGTAATAACAGCCGTCCAATTTGTTTGTGTTAATATGGAAGGATTGAATTGAAAGCCTTGATAAATGGGACCAAAAAGAGTACTAGTATCAATAAACCAGATTATATAAGGAATAAGGACTACCGTTGCCGTTTTTTTGTCTTTATCGTTTATAAATACCAGAACTGATATAATTAAATAAATTATAATAATTGTTATTTTTAACAGGTATTTTAATGCAAATGACTTTACTGCTGCCCATCCAAACCACCAGACAAATCCTGCAAGTACCGCAGCCAGAATCAAAACAACCCATATAACTTTGCTCTTATGTTGTTGTAGCTTTACTAGAATTGTTGTGCCGAATGTAGAACCTCCGCTGCCAATTGGCTGAGCTTGCTGTTGTGTTTGCGAAGCTTGTTTCTGTGCTCCGGTTGTTTGCTGTTGTGCCACATTTCCTTGTTGCGTATTTTTTCTTTTAAATAGTCTCATTTTATTTATAGTTTAGTAATTAATTAACCAGAATTCTTCCCAAGCCACCTCTTTCTTTTCAAATGATTAAATATGATAATAAATTAAACTAAATCCACTCTCAGCTCGACTATTTCCAAGTCTTCCAGCGGCTCAAGCCTTACAAAGTTGTTGCCTTCTGAGATTTTGCTTTCTATGTTTTTTGTGAAAGTTGCTTTGTCTGTTTCTATTGTTTCTGCATGACCATTTATGTCAAGTTTTGCCCTTTTCCTTAAATTAGCATCTGCAAATTTGATTGTTAATTCCAAATCTTTTTTGCTGTCCCTTATCCTGTTGAAATTGTCCTTGCTTATCTCGAAATAATATGTTTTTACTACAGGCTCTTTGAATTCCAATGCAATATTAATCTGCTCTACGCTGTAGCTTCCGCTGCTTGTCCTGAAAACGACATTGTTTTCGCCTTCATCAAGCACGCTTTTGGGTATGCTTTGCCTGTAAAGATTGTCACATACAGGCACTGCTGAGAATACTTTCTTGTTGTTTACAAATATCTCCAATAAGCCCAAGTCGTTTACAGCTCCGCAGTATGGAACAAACCTTAAAGTGGCTTTTTCCATGCTCTTGAATTCTGAATCAGTCAATGTGAATATATTTGTGCTCTCTTGTCTGCTTTTGTCTGTTATGTCGCCTATTATTCTCATATTTTCAAAGCTAAACTCATTTGTTGTCCAGAACTTTGCCCCGACTGAAGAGACGCTAAATTCCAAGGTATTTGTTTTGCCGAGCTGCTTTTTGTCCAATTTGGCCGGCTCTGGCGAGCTGCTTGTCAGTTCACTTTCAAAAACCACATCATCATTAAGTTTTATTGCCAATATCCCTTGCCTTTTTTTTGTTGTGAATGTAAGCAAGACGTTATCCGTATTTTCTGGATCGTCTAGCTCAAAATCAAATTTATGGCTTCTTTTGTCAAGCCAGCCGTTTCTGACTATGAATGGGTTTATTCTTTTTAGCTCCTTTGCTTCTGTTGTCTCTACAAGAAATGCTTCTGGAATGGTTTTCTGACTTTCAAGTCCTTTAGAAATGCTTAAAGTGCCAGGAAATGCCCTTAAGAGAACATCAGGATTTTCTTCAGAATTGGAAGTAGTTGACTCTCTTGTCCTGTTTTCAAACAACTTTTCCCTTTGGGAAGCGGGAATAAAAATTATGTAAAGAATGATCAATAAAGCGACTATTGCAATAAGAATAGCTGCATTTGTGCCTGTCTCAGCTCTTTTCCTCATCATGACACCTTTTCAAGATTTAACTACACCAATGTAAAGAAATTAACATAAACATATTTAAAGGTTTTGATTTTAGTTAAAAGCATGAAATTATTACATTCCAACCTCAAAAAAGGCGAAATAAAGGTTTTAACGCAAAATCTTGATGATTTATGGTATTTGAGCAATATAATTGAGCCAATAGACATTGTTCAGGGAAAAACATTAAGAAAAATAAAACCAAGCGTTTCTGATGAAAAGTCAAAGGAGGCAACCAAAAGGCCCATTTTTCTTTCAATAAACGTTGAAAAGGTAGAATTCAGTAAATATACTAATGTGCTTAGAGTTTCTGGTGTGACAAAGCAAGCTCCAGAAGATGTGCCTTTAGGAAGCTATCATACGTTTAACATTGATGAAAATACTTCCATAACAATAATTAAAGAACATTGGCTTAAGTATCAATTGGACAAGCTGAAAGAAGCTTGTTCTGAGAAAAAATCCTTTATTCTTATATGTGTCCATGATAGGGAAGAAGCATATTTCGCCTTGTTTAAGAAATACGGCTATGAGATTT
>CAZLGX010000004.1:6928-21004 GCA_964559395.1 uncultured Methanosarcinales archaeon | reverse complement strand
ACAAACCCCCTTCCCTTTCAATACAGAAGTCTATTTAAAAAGCTATCGGTTTTTATAGTCGTCAAAATAAAGAACTTAAATAAGTCTCAAATAACTTTCTTCACAACCATATAAACTCTCTCCACATCAATAGATTTCAAGCACAAATTATTGTTGCATGGGCTTAATCTTTGATTATATGCAGAAACGCATGGGCTGCATGCAAAGTGGGAATACATGACAGTCACATTATCGCTTAATGGCTTGTAAAGTTCAGGAGTCTCTGGTCCAAAAAATACGATTATATGAATGTTTGTCAAGGAAGCAAAATGCGCTGGTCCTGAATCATTGGTTATCAGGACTTTTCCAATATTAAACAAATCTATAAGCTCTTTCAGGCTTGTTTTTCCTGTTGTATCAAGCACCCTTTTGCTTTTGACGTAATTAACTATGTATTCTGCATCTGGCTTTTCATTTGCAACTCCGATTATTACAACATAAACATTTTCATCCTGCACAAGCCTCTTGACTAATTTTGCGTAGTTTTCCAAAGGCCACTTTCTTATGCTTATAAGCTTGCTTGCATTTGGATTTACAAGAATCAATTTCTTTTTCTCATTGATTTCGGGGTTAATTTCCTTCAATTTATTCCAAATATTGTCCTTGGCCTTTTTATCAAGAGTTATCTTTGGAACTTCGAGCTTGTCCTCAAGAACCGAATATTTAGCCATTGGAACTTCATTAATTGGAGATTGCAAAGCCCTCACCAATGCAATGAAAGAATGGGCTGTGTGGATATGCGGGTTATAAATGACTTTATGCGTCAAAAAATTTCCTATATACAAGCCTTCCATTGAATATCCATAAAACCCTGTTCTTTTCCTTGCGCCGCTTAAATATCCGAGGATTGTGCTGTACCTTGCAAACATCTCGAGGTTTATCACAGTGTCAATCTTCTTTTTCCTGCAGGTATGCATGAATTTCAAAGTATCCCTTACTAAAGTGAAAATATTTTTGACTTCTATTGTAAGAACATTCTCTTTTGGTATAATATTAAGAATTTCCATGCTCTGCTCTATATGCTTGAAAAGAAGGAAATGTATATTTGCATTAGGATAAATCGCTTTAAGCTTCTTCATCGCAGGATAAGCCAAAATAGTGCTTCCCATCTCTGCCAGATCAATAAGCAAAATGTTCTTTGGCTTTTCATTGTATCTTGGGTTTCTTAATCCAATCAATCTCTGCAATTTATACCAGATTGTTAGAATAAAGCATATAGGTATTCCTGCCCAATAATCCACTTTTCTCATAGTATCTGGTTGAATCATTGGCATTGAAAATAGGAAGTTTGTTTTTAAAGGTTGCTATTGACAAATCTAGTAAAGACAATTCTAAAGATTTTTAAATGAGTCAATTAAATCTCATAATGATGAAGGTAGCCATATTGACATCTACATTTTCGCATTACAGCGGCCCAGACAGAGTAGTGGAGCAGCAGGCATTAGATTATGCTAAAGAAGGGAATAAAGTAACTGTTTTTGCATTGGAAGCAACGATAAAGCCACAGGGATTTAAGCTGGAAATATTAGGCATGCCAAAATCATTGTTTTTCCAGAGATTGTACAGATTATTCTTTTTTGTTGATTGCGCAAAGACAAACAAAACTGCAAAAAAATTGAAAGATTATGATATGGTTATTTCGCATCAGTATCCGATGAATTTAATCGCTTCTAAGGCAAAGAAAAAATATAATATAATATATATCTACCACAATCACGGCATAGGATACAGTGAATTATTCAGCAATCCTTTTGAAAAATTCTACATGAAATTGTTTGGCTATTTCAATAGGCTGTCATTAAGAAATGTTGATTCTGCCGTTTCTGTCAGCAAATTCCTACAAAGCGAATTAAAAAAAGAAACTGGAATTGACAGCGAAGTTGTATACAATAAAATAGACTCAAGATACAAGAAAGGGATTAATGGCTCAAATGTAAGGAAAAAATTAAAAATTAAAAATAATGAAAAGCTGTTGTTCTTCATCGGAAGATTATCGCCCCATAAAAATATCCATACTCTATTGAAAATTTTTGATATTGTAAATGAAGAAATGCCAAATACAAGATTGCTGATTGCGGGCAAGCCGACTTTCAAGAGATACTACAATGAATTGAAAAGCAACGCAAATAAAAATGTGATTTTCAAGGAATTTATTGACGATAAGGAGCTTCTTTACTACTATGCTGCCTGCGACTTGTATGTTACTGCATCCTTATGGGAAGGATTTAATTTGCCATTGGCAGAAGCACAGGCTTGTGGCCAAAAGGCTGTAGCTTTTAATATATGTTCGCATCCAGAAGTTGTCAAAAAAGGCATCTTGGTAAAAAAAGATGATATTGATGCATTTGCTGATGCAATAATAAGGTTGTTAAGATGACTATAACCAAAAAATTCAATTCATTTGAAAAATACACAAAATATTCCATAATAATCATTATTCTATTCTCAATAATTGTCCTGTCCTTAACCTCAATCTACCATGTTTCAGGAGACGGCTGCTGGCATATGTCAGTAAGCAGGTTTATCTCAGAACAGAAGAAAATCCCATTGTTTGAGCCTTTGGGCAGGGACGAGCCGTTCTGGAGCCCTCCATTATACCATTTCCTAGCCGCGATTGTCTATTTTACTTTTAATCTAGTTAATCATGATGCAGCAAACTTCGCAGTCAAGTTTATATCGCCTATATTTGGCATTTTGTCATTGATATACTCATTTTTAGTTATAAAAAAGCTGACAAGCCCTAAAATTGCATTTTATTCTACAGTATTCATTGCTTTCATTCCAATTTTTATCGATTACAGCGTTTTAAGCTATGTGGACAGCATGCTTGTGTTTTTCGTTGTTTTAAGCATTTATTTTTTAATCAATGGCAAGATTGTATTGTCCGGGATTGCAGCGGGCTTGTCAGTTTTGACAAAATACAATGGGTTGTTTATCCTTCCGGTCTTGGCCTATATTTTGTACAGGAAATTCGGCAAAAACAAGAGATTATTCCTTAAAAATTCAATGATTATCGTATCATTGTCTTTGCTTATCCCATCGCCATGGCTAATAAGAAACTGGTTATTGCTTGGCAACCCAATCTGGCCGTTCCTAAACTTTGCATTCAACGGCTATGAGCTAAAATCCTTTTCGTCATTAGACTTAAGCCGTCTTATTGATAAAAACCTGATTTTATCGGCTTACTTTGGAATATTCGGAGTGCCTGACGGCAATTACGCCTTATTGTCAATTGTTGGTATAAATCACCTTAAAGTACTGCTCCCTGCCTGGATTTTCGGCACGTTCATATTTTTGATTCCTCTATTCATGGGCTTTTTCAGGAAAAAAACAAAAGAAAAGGGCTTGTTTTCATTGTGGATTCTGCCTTACCTTATTTTATTTTTGCTGTATGTAGCCAATGCCAGCTTTGGAGTTTCAAGAATCATGCTGCCTGTATTCCCTGCATTGGCGGTATTTTGGGCATTTGGGCTTGATAGTGTATTAAGCAATGCCAAGTTAAAAAATATCTTTATAATTTTAATTATACTGATATCTGCTGGATTTGTATTCACTTCATTTGCAAAAACCTACAAGGCAGCGAATTATTGGGATTTCTACAAAGAGGATTTTGAATGGGTTAAGGCAAATACCAATTCACATAATATTTTCGTTGCCGGTGGTCAGTGCATTCCATACAACTTGGAAAGAACTTCCTTGTATTTCAATGAGGAAAATATTGAAAAAGCAGATTATGTGTGGATAAACCAGGATTTCTGGCTTGACAGAAGGTCTATTCTTGACGAAGATTCATTGAAATTGATCCAATCGAAAAGATATAGGCTTGTTTATTCTAACAAGGATACAGGTACAGAGATATACAGCACTAAACATTGAATTTTTCCTTGAACAGGTATTTTTCGCTGAATATTTTTAAGACATAATCATCTCCAGCCTTCCTGAATTTCTGGGTTTCACCCCTTTTCCTTAAAATTTTATTAAAGTTAAACAAAACCCAAAACAGCGCTTTTAATCTTGCAAATGCCAAATCAAGCCTAAGAGATAATATGTCTTTTATTATTGCGACAAATCTCATTAATTTGATGTATGGAAGAAACAAAACAATGTTCTTCAACTCTAGATTCTTGAAAAAAGTAATCAGAAGATTCCTTTCCATCAGATAAGTCGAAAAAGACTTGCTTTGCTTTTGCATTGTGGCAGAATGTATATGGTATATTATTGACTTCGGCTCAAACAAGACTTTTTTGCCAGTCAACCTTATTCTCAAACCCAAATCAACATCTTCTCCGTAGATAAAATAATCTGGATCAAAAAGATATCCAAACATATCAACAAAATCCTTTCTTATCAACCCTACCCCCATATAGGGAATTTCTTTTGTATTTTCATTGCCTGTTCCTTTGATATGACCGTTATAAAATGCTCTTGAAAGCCATGTTCCCCCTGACTTGAGGCTTTTATCATAGAAATTAACTAATTTAGGAGCAACCATCACAACGTCTTTGTCAGATTCTATAGTCTTGACTATTTCCGTCAAAGAATTTTTATCCAGTTCCATGTCGTTGTTTAAGAATAAAATATAGCTGCCCTTGCAGAATTTGATTGCAGAATTTATTCCTGAATACCCAAGATTAACCTTATTTTCAACCAGCTTGACTTTCTTGTAATTTTTTTTTATAAATTCCTGGCTTCCATCAGTTGAGTTGTTGTCAACTACTATTGCTTCATAATTTTTATAGCTTAATTTTGAAATTGATTTAAGCAATATACCCAAAAAGCTTTTGCCGTTATAATTTACTATCACAATAGAAACTTTTGGCTGATTCATTTGCTACTAAAATCTATCTTATATTTTTTCCATCTTCTTGTTGATAAGCTCATGTCTATTGTTAATGGAGGCCCTTTATAATCCGCAAGAGTCATTTTCCCGATATTCTTTGAGCCGGCAAGCATTGCCAAATCATGCATGCTCATTCTTCTGTCGCCAACAATATGTATTATTCCTTTCTTTTTTTTGCTGAAAACTTCCGATATTCCTTTTGCGACATCATCAGCAAATAAATAAGTACCGAACCTGTCTACAAATGCCTTTGGATACTTCCATTGTTCTTTGGGAACAAAATTAGTTCTTATTATACATGTGTTTTTATATTGCCTTGTGACTAATTCACCGCAAAGTTTTGTCACAGAATAATAGTTTTTAGGAACAGGAACATCATATTCAGTATAGTACTTTTCATGCTCGCCAGCAAAAACGCATGCTGTAGATATGTAAATAAGATAACAGTCGTTGTTTATTTTTTTTAAAGTGTTGACAATATTTTGTGTTCCTTCGACATTTGTAAGCCATGCTTTTTGCTTGTTGTCTTCGCATTCCCTTATTCCAACCAAAGCTGCGGCATGAATCAAGACATCAAGCTTGTATTTCAGAATTGCCTTATTTACAGAATCTGGATTAGTTAGGTCCATATCCCTGTGGGAAGGGCAATAAGCTTCCTTGAACTGCTTTTTCAAAGACTTTCCAAGCGCTCCAGACGCTCCTGTAATCAGTATTTTCATAGCTATTGAAAAACAAATAACACTATTTAAAGCTTATTAGAAACTTTTATAAATTAAGTACAAGTCTTTCAAGCCATGAAAAGTGTCACTATCATAGGCCTTGGTTATGTTGGCCTGCCTCTTGCATGCCTGTGCGCTGAGAAAGGCCATAAAGTCTATGGGTTTGATGTCGATGAGGACAAGGTTGATTCTGTCAATAAGAATGAAAGCCCTATCGAAGATGGGTATGTAGCCAACAAGCTAAAATCCCTAAAAAATAAGATTCACGCCACAACAAACCCAAACGAATGCGTCCCAAATTCCGATGTCGTTATTGTTTGTGTTCCAACTCCTGTTGACCGCAATAATTTGCCAGACCTTACGGCGGTGATGAATGCCACATCAACCATTTCAAAATTTGTAAAGCATGGGACTTTGCTTGTAATAGAGTCAACAATCTATCCGGGAACGATTGAGGAGGTTATCCTGCCAATACTGCAAAAGCAGAAATTTAATGTTAATAAAAATGACCTTTTTGTTGCCCATTGCCCTGAAAGGATTGACCCTGGAAATAAAAAATGGACAATTGACATGCTCCCAAGGGTTGTTGGAAGCGTCACAAAAGAGGCAACAAAAAAGGCAGCTGAGTTTTACAGAAGCATACTTAATGCAGAAGTTTTTGAATTAAGTAGCGTCAAGGCAGCAGAAGCGACAAAAATAATGGAAAACACTTTTAGGGATGTGAATATCGCTTTTGTGAATGAAATGGCGCAAAGCTTTGACAAGGCAGGAATTGATATTCTTGAAGTCATAAAAGGAGCATCAACAAAACCATTTGCTTTCATGCCGCATTATCCCGGCGCCGGGGTGGGCGGGCATTGCATTAGTCAAGACCCTTATTATATGATAGAAAAAGGCAGACAACTTGGATTTAATCATGAATTCTTGAAACTGGCTCGTGAAATCAACAACAATATGCCACACTACACAGTTGAATTGCTGGAGAATGAATTGAAAAAATTAAAGAAAAGCATAAAAGGCGCGAAAGTCGGCGTTTTGGGGCTGGCTTACAAGGGAAATGTAGATGATACAAGAGAAAGCCCCGCATTTGAAGTGATAAATACCTTGAAAACAAAAGGCGCAGAAGTTTTTGTTTTTGATCCTCATGTCAAAACAGGAAGCAATGTCAAGAATTTGGATGAATTATTAAACAAAAGCGATTATATTATTTTGGTAACAGACCATAATGAATTCAAAAAAATCGAATTGGAGAAATTAAAGAAAAATAAGGTATTAGCTGTTATTGATGGTAGAAATTGCTTGGATAAAGAAAAAATCAAGTCAATGGGAATTCTGTACCATGGCATTGGGAGGAGTTAAAGTGAAAAAATGACAAGGATAATTATTGAGAATAGATTCATCGTAAAATAAATCAAATCATAAAATATTTTTTTCTAATATCTTCTTTATCCCTTCCCTAATCATTACTTTCGGCTTCCACCCCAGCGCTTTCATCTTCGAAATATCAGGTATTCTATATTCAATCTCTCTTTCCTTCAATCTTGTTTCTTTCCCAAAACCTACTTTAATAATTTCAGATTTGCTCTTTATCAACTCTTTTATAATCTGTGCCAGTTCAAGTATTGTTGTAGGCTGGTTGTTGCCAATATTGTAAGCCTCCCCTGTTTTGCCTTTCTCAAAAACTTTCAAAACCCCGTCCGCAATATCCTCAACATAAGTGAAGCATCTTGTTTGATTGCCATTGCCGAAAACCTTAATCGGCTCATTTCTTAAAGCCCTATTTATGAAAATAGGCACTACCCAGTTGCTTTCCTGTCCTGGCCCATACACATTGAAGAATCTAACAATTCTAATATCTGTGCCGAATTCCTGGTTATACGCTTTTGCATAAATCTCTGCAGCTAATTTGGAAACTCCATATGTTGAAACTGGGCCTTTTACGCTGTCTTCTTTTATCGGCAGTTCCCTCGGCTCGCCGTAAACCTCTGAAGATGACGAAAAAATCATTCTTTTGACTCCTGCATCAATTGCGGATTTAAACACATTTACAGAGCCTTCAAGATTAATCTTCATTGTCTCCAAAGGCTTTTTGTCGGAATTTTCGACTCCAAGGAGCGCTGCAAAATGAAACACTGCATCGCATCCTTTGATATCCTTGGTTATGCTGTCCAGAATTGATTTTTTTACAAATTCAAGATTTTTGTGTTTTATTCTCGGCTCTTTCAAGTCAAGTATTTTTACATTATGGCTATTTTCAAGAAGATGCTTTGCTATGTAAGTAGCAATAAATCCAGAGCCGCCTGTGATTAAAATTTTCATGGTATTACTGTATTTTATACCTGTTTTTAAATCCTGTGTTTATTATTTTTATACAAGATATGTTTTTAGTTATTGAATAAGTTCGTTATTGTTATTCCTTTAGAAGAATATTGACTATCCTTTGTGCTGCCTTTCCGTCCCATAATTTGGGTATTCTGCCTTTTGGATTGTAGCCATTAATCAGCTTATGCGCCGACTCAATTATTTTAGATTTATCAGTGCTCACGAGAACATTTGTTCCCTGCTCCACAGTCACAGGCCTTTCTGTGCTTTTCCTCATGGTTATGCATGGAACTCCCAAGACTGTTGTTTCCTCCTGTATACCTCCTGAGTCAGTCAGCACAAATCTTGAGTTTGACATTAATGCAAGAAAGTCAAGATAGCCGAGCGGCTCAGTAATTATCAGGTTTTTTTGATTTTTTAATTGTTCATCTAATTTGAATTTATTGATGTTTTTTAATGTTCGTGGATGTATTGGAAACACTACCTTGATTTTTTGCTGAATCTTATCTAAAATGTCAATAACCTGCTCCAGTGATTTTTTATTGTCGACATTGCTCGGCCTGTGCAGGGTCAGGACTGCATATTCGCTTCTTTTGATATTTAATTTAGATAATATTTTTGATTTCTTTGCCTTTTCCCTATGGCTTAACAAAGAATCTATCATGACATTGCCTACAAAAAACACTTTGTTTTTGTCAATTCCCTCATTGGCAAGATTCCTGTTTGCGCTTTCCTCTGTCGTGAAGAGAAAATCTGAAATACGATCTGTCAGAATCCTGTTAAGCTCTTCTGGCATTGTCCTGTCAAAGCTCCTCAAGCCGGATTCGACATGGGCTACTTTAATTTTGCATTTTGCGGCTGTGAGCGCAGCAGCCAAGGTTGAATTTACATCCCCCACTACAACAACCAAATCTGGCTTTTCTTTTAAGAAGACTTTTTCCAGGCCGATCATTATATTCGCGGTCTGTGTTGAATCTGATGCAGAGCCGACTCCAAGATTTATATCTGGCTTCGGGATTTCCAAATCGTCAAAAAAAAGCCTTGACATTTCTTTGTCATAATGCTGCCCTGTATGCGCAAGAAGGTTATTTATCTCTGAATGCTTTTCCATCTCTTTTATCAGAGGCGCTATTTTGATGAAATTGGGCCTTGTGCCGACTACGCAGATGATTTTCATGCGCTCGGTAAAACCCAAATCTATTTAAATAGTTTCCTATTGGTTATGGATATGAAAAAATTGAAGGTTGCTATTGTAATACCGACGCATTTTGACATACATTCGTCCTTAAACAACCTGCTGAAAGTCTACAGATATTTGATAAAAAATAGGAACATTGAGGTAACTATTTTTACCGATAAAAGGAATGATATTAATTACGGGGATTTCGTGATAGAAAAAATAAGCAGAATCGGCTACAAAACTATATTTGAAAAGATTTTATTTGTTCTTGGCATGCCAAGGTATTATTATACTGATTTAATTGATAAGTTAAAAGGCTACGATGTAATAGAATCCAGCAATCCTGAGTTTTACTGGTTTGCTTACCAATCCTATATTGCTGCAAAAAAATACAATTCAAAGCTTATTTATAGGACATCCCAAACAGTTGATGGTTTTTATTTGTTTAAAATAACAAAATTTATTCCGATTTCAATTGCAAAAAAGGCTTATGATTATGCAAAATGGCTTTTATTTACGAATCCAGAGGCTGCAGAAAGATGCGTTAGATTAAGGCTGATAGATAAAAATTCCAGAAAAATTGTTTTGATAGGGCATGCAACAGATACAAAAACATTCAGGCCATTAGGCTTGAAAAAGGATAAAAATAAGACAATTCTTTTATCCGTGGGAGGACTGTATAAGATCAAAGGGCATCATTTAATTATTCAGGCTCTTAAAAAAATTATTGAAAAAGGGCATAACGCTGAGCTTTGGATAGTTGGTGAAGGTTATTACAGAGATTCATTGACTGGTTTGGCAAAAGAATTAAATTTAGAAAAAAATATAAAATTTTTAGGCAGTAAAGGTCATGGCGAATTGGCATTTATCTATAATAAAGCTGATATTTTTGTTTTAGCCAATTACCAAGAAGTAACTCCTGCTGTCAATGAAGCTTTAGCATGCCAGAAACCTGTTGTAGTAATGAAAACCGGAGGTTATGATTTTGTTGTGCCAAATAAGAATTATGGATTAATAACCAAGAGATTTGACGTGGAAGATATGGCCGATAAGATAATATTTTTAATAGAGAACCCGGAAATTGCCGGCAGAATGGCCAGGAACGGGAGAGAACGAATTTTGAAGAATTTCTCAATAGAAAAGGTAGGATTTAAGATGTATAAGGCGTTTATCAGGTAAAAATGTGCTGGTAAAAATATAAAGTTAGTTTGATTTTAAAAATCGCAATATCTCTTTTATTTGTTTTCCTTATACCAGTTGTATGCTTCCACCATCATTTGAATATTGTCTTTTTTAGGCTTCCACCCTAGATTTCTTTTTGCTTTGCTTATATCAAGAATGCTGTTTTTATCGAACATTTCATAATGCTCAGGAACAAAAAAAGTTAAGTTGATATTATGCAGTATTTCAAAAAATTTTTTAGCCGGATAGGCAGGAATAGAGACAACTAAAGATTTTGATTTTACTCTTTTAACTACTTCTTCAAGCTGGTGTTTAGAAGTAGGCACATTCTCTGAGCCTAAATTCAGTACATCGCCGCTTTTATTATATTTTTCAGCCTTTAATATGGCATCAACGCAATCCGATACGCTTAACATCTGTATTTTGTTGTTTCCGCTTCCTATAGTGATTAAAGGCAGGTTATAATGTATAAATTTAAAGAATGTCTTGGCTATGCCATTCATATGCGGACCTACAAGGGCTATTGGGCGGAGTATGACGACTTTTACGCCTTTTTTTGCATATTTTTGGCATACTTTTTCAGCCTCCCATTTGCTTTTTCCGTACCCCTTATAAGGTTTTTTCTCGTCGCTTTCCTTTAATACACCATTTCTATTGGCTCCATAAACAGCGCTGCTAGAAATATGGACTAGTTTAATTTTATATTTTTCGCATGCTTTCAAAACATTTTCAGTCCCATTCACTATGACTTCCTTATAGATTTCTCTTTTACTGTCTAATTTGGGAATGACTGATGCGAGATGGAATATAACATTAGTGCCTTCGGCAGATTTAAGCACGTCGTCCAAATTCCTTATATCGCCCAGAATAAAATCAGCTTTATCTGTCTGTGGTTTTACAATATCAAGAATTTTAACTCTTCTTTTATCCTTTAACAGCCGATTGACCAGATTAGTTCCTAAAAATCCTGAACCACCGGTAACAAGTGCATATTTTTGCGGCATATGCCCCAAATTTATAGAGGTCTTATATAAATTTATATGCAAATCAAAATAAATTTTTTATCACAGTCCATAAATATCTCCAGCCGTGTCTGCAAAGCCTGATATTTGATTCTCCAAATCTTCTCTTAAGCTCCATGCTTGGAACTTCTAAAATATTGTATTTATTTTTAAGGCATTTCATGACCATCTCTGTTTCTATTTCTGTATGGTTTGACTTTAGGTCAAGTTTTTTCGCAGCTTTGGCATCAATTGCCCTAAACCCATTTTGAGTGTCCATTATAGATGATTGGAAACGCCAGTTTATTATTTGTGCTATGCATATGGAAAAAAACATTCTAAGGGATTTATTAAAATCGCCATGGAGTTCTTCGCTTCCCCCTAAAAGTCTTGACGCTATTACCATGTCAGCTTTGCCTTGCAATATTGGATCTACAAGTTTCGGAATGTCTTTAGGTATATGGGATCCGTCCGCATCAATAAAGACTATTATGCCGCCATTAATTTTTGAGATTGCCAATCTCATCCCATTTCCCTTTCCAAAGCCCTGATCAATAAAATATTTAGCCCCGATAGAACTGATAATCTCCTTGGTCTTGTCATTTGATTTTTTTGCTATGACAACAAGAAGTTCATCACAAAATGGCCTTATGCCTTCTATTACTTTTTTAATTGTTTTTTCTTCATTAAATACTGGTACGACTGCAGTCACTTTTTGTTTTGGGGTTGGCATACAGCATCTTTATTTGCAGATTCTAAGTTTGTTTAAATTATTTTCTATAGTGTTAAGTCAAGTTGTTTAGTATACACCAAACAACAATAATGATGGCAAACACGGCTTTTCTTTGTGAAAAGCCTACTCACAAAGGATTTTTGCGGACTTCGTAACGCAAAAATCCTCTGCATTCGATTTGCCATCATCGTTGTTGGGCGAAAACTGACTGGAGAGGAAATTTCAGTTACGAAGTGTCAAAAATCGCAATTATTGATTATAAATTGTTACGATTTTTGAGCATGCTCGGAAATTTTTGCAATTTTAATAGTTAATAAAAATTTCCGACATTCTGAAATTTCCTCTCGGAATAGCATTTTCACCAAGAAAATGTGTGTTTGAGCCCATTAAAATTTAAATGAATGATTAAATTGCATACTTTTAAGGTTGATTGTACATATAGTTAATTAGAATAATAAGATGCTGCTTTCAGTTTGTCAAAAATTGGCCTTCAGATATTATGCTAGCCTGCCGCACTATTGGATGTCCTTAGGTATCTGGTTGCAATTTTTGCTATCTTTACCGTACTTACCGGGTGTTTTATGAAAACCTTTACATTTCTTAGAAGCTTTGAAGGATTTCGCATCATCTGAAGTACATAAAGATTCCTTATCCTTTTATAAAAGTTTACAGAAAAGTTTTTTAGGTCTTCCGGAGTAAAATTCTCCGTTTTTATCGCTCCCATCCCGAATATCCTTCCTTTTTTATAATCTTCCGTTAAAAGGTATCCTTTTTCCTTTGCAATATTATACATTTCAGTGCCAACCAGCGGCACCGCGAAATTCAGATGGGGCTTTACGTTGTATTTCTTCATCATATCATAAGCAAAATCCAGTGTTTGCTGAATATTCTCCTTAGTTTCGCCTGGAAAGCCAATGATATAAAAAGCAGCCAAGGGAATTTTTAATTTTTTGCAGTTGCTGGCAGCCTCAATGACTTTTTCTATATCCAGCCTTTTCTTGACAACCTTGTTTAAGAATTCCTGGTTTGCCGACTCTACAGCCACCATAAGGTCTCTGACACCGGCGCGCTTCGCCTTCTCAAGCAAATGAAGGCTTAACGCGTCAGCCCGGGTTCCGTTAGGAGTATCCCAGCCAATCTTGAAGCCCTTTTCAATGATCATATCTAAGATTTTCTCAAACCTGGGCTGGTTTAAAGTAAGATTGTCATCTTCGAAATGTATGAATTCAACTCCATGATTTTTGATGAGGAATTCTATGTGCCCTATAACATATTCCGGAGAATTGTACCTGAATTTGTAGCCCATTGTTGGGTGAATTGAGCAGAATATGCACTCGTAGGGGCATCCTCTGCTTGTTATCATTGATATCTCCCTCTTAGGCTCGTAAAAAACGTCCATAAGCCTTGAGCCTCTTCCTATAAGCGCGAGCTGAAAGTATTTTTCTAAATCAACAAGATGGTAAGCCGGATAAGGAATCGAGTCCAAGTCTTGTATGTATTCTGATTTATTTATTTGTATCTTCCCATCTTTCATGTAGGCTACGCCATTCACCTCAGATATGCTTTTTTTGCCTTCATAGTATTGGGTTATTGCGTCAAGAGTAATCTCTCCTTCGCCTATGACAACTAAGTCTATGCTTGGAGACGCCAGAAATTCCTCTGGCCTTGCTGTAGCGTGCGGCCCGCCAACAATGATTTTTGCAGGAGGATAAACCTTTTTTATATATTCGGTAACTCCTAAAGCCTTCTCCATTTGGGTAGAAAAGAGGTTTGTGACGCCTATAATGTCTGGCTCAAATTCCTTAACAGCATTTCCTATCCTTTCAAATGATGCTCCGAAATGAACCTTGTCAGGCGTGTCGTTAGGGTACAGAAGAGAGTCAAAAAACTTAACTTTGTGCCCCTGTTTTTCCATGTAAGCAGCGATGCTAAGCGCCCCTAGCGGTATTCCGACTGCAGTAGGCGGAATAGTTGTCAGGTCTAATTCCGGCGGCCTGATAAATAGGATTTTCATGACATAAGTTGTTACTCATGCAACTTTATAAATTTTCCTAATTTTA
>CAZLGX010000004.1:0-6828 GCA_964559395.1 uncultured Methanosarcinales archaeon | reverse complement strand
ATTGGGATATAGGTGTAAATCAGCTGATTGATTCTAGAAAACTTGATGATGCCACGTGGCAGGGGGTAACTTATGTGTATGATTCTGATTTGGAAAAGGTGTCGATATTAGGAAAGCCTGCATATTTTGTGAAGCATCTCCAGATGTTTGACAGGGAAGGGCTTTTGGCTGATTACTACTGGGATTTCAGGCTGGAGATATATTGCAATCCTGAGTTCGTAGTTGAAGTGTATCCGGGAGACACTTTTTATGCATCAATATGGCTTGACAGCCAGGTCTCGACAAACAAGGGAAGGTTCGATGAAGCCATAGAAAAAGAAAAGCCGGAAATCGTAGAAGCCGGGGAAAGGATAATAAAGTTATGCCAGGGGAAAATCAATCCTGTTCAGCTTAAGCCTAATGAGTTGATTTTTTTCGGGTCAAGGGGATTTTATCCGCGGGAACTTAAGCTAAAAATGAGAGATAATCTTATCATGTATAATTACAACGAGGATTATCATCTTGGCGCTGTTTTTACATTTGTTCAGGAAACTCCGAGAAAAGTCTTTACAAGCAAAGGCGTCAATCATGGCAATTTTACTGAACTTGAAATGAAAGATGTTGGAGAATTCATTGTATTTTTTGAGCAATATCCAGCAAGGGCAAAGATCACTGTAACAGAATGATGGATAAGGGCATAATAATCCAAATCCCAAAAAATTCTAGAAATTATAAGTACTTTTCTAAGGAATAATAATAAATAAACCGCAAGTTTTAAATATACTTAACGATTGTTAAGTAAGGTAAATGTCATTGGAGTTAAAGAAATAGAATATGATCTTGAATCGATATATTCATAAATAGGATGTAAAATCTTTACAATTAAGAACAGGTAAAAATGATGAAGCAAATTGCGCTTGCAAAAAACATTGTAGCATCTAATTTCAAGAGGCTGAGCTTTCCATACAAATTGACATTTATTGCAACATATAAATGCCAGTCCAGATGTGTTTATTGCAGGATATGGGAAAGGAAGCCTGTTGGCGAACTTACCTTAGACGAAATAAAGGCTTTCTTCAAAAAATCAAACAAATTCAACTGGGTGGACTTGACTGGCGGGGAAATAGTCTTGAGAAGCGATTACGTGGACATTGCCAAAGTAATAATAGAAAACTGCAAAAACCTCTATTATTTGCATACGCCGACAAACGGCTTGGCTCCGGCATTAATCGAAAAGAGGATAAAGGAGGTTCTTGAACTCAAGCCGAATAAGTTTGTTGTAACAGTGAGCCTGGACGGGCCCAGGGACATCAATGATAAGTTAAGGGGCATTCAGGGAGATTTTGACAAGGTTGTGGAGACTGTGAAAAGGCTGAGGGAAATAAAACAGCCAAATTTCAAGGTTGTGATAGGGTTCACTTTGTCAGCTTCCAATAAGGGCACATTCCAGCAGATGATTGATCAGGTAAAGGAGCAGATACCTAACATGAAAACTGATGATTTTCATATGAATATCGTTCATATTTCCGGCCATTACTATGACAACAGAGATGCAAATTCAGCGAACGCAGACTTAAGGGAGGACGTAAAAAAGTACAGGGAAACCAGAAAAAATAAGTTCAGCCCTATGGGTTTTCTGGAAAACCAGTATCTGCTGCAGGCTGATAAATACCTGCAAACCGGAAAAACTCCAATAACATGCCAGGCATTGGCCGGCTCAGTATTCCTTGATTCGTTTGGCTACATTTATCCCTGCACAATTTATTCCAAAAAATTGGCAAATATAAAGGAAATAGATTATGACTTGGAAGCATATTGGGATACCGATTTAATAAAAGACCTTAGAAAGGATATTGAAAAGGGCAACTGCCCGCACTGCTGGACTCCATGCGAGGCTTATCAGTCTATCTTGGCAAAATTAGTAAAAATTAGATTATAATCTTTTTAAAGCAAAAGTTTATTAAGTGAGATAAATTTAAGGAAAACATGGGAAAGAAGAATGTTCTTCTGGTGAATCCCTCGATGGGTGACGTGTACGAGAAATCATACATAAGGGATTCCGTGCCTAATTATCCTCCGTTAAACCTTCTAACAATAGCAGGAGGCATATTGAATGAAGGGCATGAGTGTAAGATTATTGATTTGAATAATATACTCCCGCCAGAAGCGATATACGATGAGCTCGAAAAAACTATTCTGGATTTTAAACCAGATGTCGTAGGAATCACTTTCACTTCTGCTTTATATTCTCAATGTATGCGTACAATTTCTATTACTAAGAAGATAATGCCTGATGCTATGATTATAGCAGGTGGGGCTCATGCATCTTCTGATGCAATAAGTACGCTAAAAGATACACAGATAGATTTCTCTGTTATGGGCGAGGGGGATTTTACTATTCAAGAAATACTTTCGGGTAAGCCTTTAAAAGACATATTAGGCATAGGTTATAAAGAAGATGGCCAAATTTTGATTAACCCGCCAAGGCCATTTCTCATCGATTTGGACACTTTACCTTATCCTGCATTTCAATTAGTTGATGTAAATAAATATACTTCATCTTATACAAATTGCAGGGCAAACCCAGTTGCAATCATAGAAACCAGCAGAGGATGTGCATGGGGTTGTGTTTATTGCAACAAGTCTGTTTTTGGCAGGAACTTTAGGGTAAAGTCTCCCCAGCGTTCGTTTGAAGAAATAAAGCAATTAATCAGTTTTGGCTTTAAGGAATTCCATATAATTGATGATATGTTCACCACCAAGATTGAGCGTGCTAAGAAGATATGCCAGATGATTATTGATGATGGGCTTAAAATACACTGGCAATGCGCAAATGGAATTAGGGTTGACAGGGTGGATAATGAATTATTTCCTCTGATGAAAGCGGCTGGCTGTTACCGAGTAGCTTTTGGCGCAGAGTCAGGCAACCAAGAGATTTTAAACAATATAGACAAAGGCCAGACACTTGACCAAATAAGGAATGCATTTAAGCTGGCAAAAAAAGCTGGTCTAGAAACATTGGGATACTTCATATTCGGGTTGCCTGGGGAAAAAGAAGAGAATTTAAAAGAGACAATAAGGTTTGCTAAGGAATTAAAACCCGATATAGCAAAATTTGGCATTATGATACCGCTGCCTTCAACACCTATATACAATGAATGGAAGGACAAGTACATCATAACCAAAAAGTGGGACAGCTATGGCTACCATAAAAGCGAACAGATATACAATCATCCCAATTTGTCCTGGGATACATTAAAGAAATACTATGCCAAGGCATACAGATCATTTTACCTTGACCCGAGATTTATTGCAAGGCGCATTGTAAGAAGCGTAAGAACAGGGATGCTTATTAATGATATGAATCTATTCTTTAAGGTAAGGTGGTTTAACAATAACTGGATAGACAGTTGACCAAATGCAAAACAATGCGCTTTTAATATGTCAAAAATATACCATTAGTTTATGACTAATAGACGTAAGTCAAATGTACTTGTACATTATGGTATATTTTCGAGCATGCTCAAAAACCACCATCAATGTGCTACTAAATAAAGCTTCTGCTTCATGCCACCCATCTGTGATGGGTGGTTTTTGACATTTCCAAATCATATAAATTATCATCAAGACAACAGATAGCCCAGCTATGTGCAATATTGAGTTTAATGCAGGCGGTAAATGCCCAACATAACTACTTCTTAGTTTGTTTTTCTTTTTTCCGTACTTGTCAAAAACACTATGCACTAAAGTACGGAGCGTGTTTTTGAGCATGCTCGGAAATCGAAACAATTATTATTTATTCTTGCGATTTCCGACATATTAATTTACCTCCTAAACAAAAAAATATATAAATAGTTATCTATTGAGGAAAAAAATGTATAAATTACTAGTAAAAAATAAAAATTTAATTTTGATGATACTCATTCTTATATTTGCAGCAGTATTGAGATTAATATTTTTCAGCGGAATCGACTCATCAGACTCTTTATTTTACACGAGTTTTGCTGATTCGGTGGCAAAAGGCGCTCCAGATCTTACACCTAATTTGAATTCTTTAAGGATTGGACTGTTGTACCCTGTCTCGGTTTTGTACCGCCTTTTTGGCGTTAATGATATCTCGTCAAATATACTGGTGTTATTGGCTTCATTAGGTTCCATTGTTCTTGCATACAAATTTGGCACGCTTCTTTTTAACGACAAAGTTGGACTTTTGAGTGCATTTTTATTAAGTTTTTTTCCATTGGATGTTGTATATTCAACTGTGCTGCTTCCTGATGTGCCGTCTGCATTCTTTGCGGCATTATCCGTATATTTTTTCCTGAAATCTGAAAAGATAAATAAAAAGCACAATTCTTACTTGTGTTGTTTCTTGTCAGGATTGTCGTTAGGCATTGCATATTTAATCAAGGAGCTGTCTTTGTTAATTGTATTGTTTTTTATGATTTATGTTGTATACAACAAAAAAATAAAAAAGGAATATTTTTTCATAGCTTTAGGATTTGCCTTGATATTCTTCATAGAATCACTATATTTTTTAATGCTGACTGGAGACCAATTTTTTAGATTTTCTATGGGAAAGTCTCAATGGAATACACTTATCGTTTTCAACAATTTATATGGCAGAGGCAGCTTCCCGTCTGGGCTGTTTCATTACCCTTATATCATTTTTACGGATAATCTTTTAGCATTATTCTACACTTTTATATTTATAGCTGCTGCGTATTGCATAATAAATAAAAAAAAAGAAGCTTACAGCTATTTATTTTGGTTTGTTCCATTGCTGCTCTACTTAAGTTTTGGCTCAGCAAGCCTTACTAAGTATATTCCATTTCCTCCAGCTTCAAGATTTTTATTGATAATAACAATACCGGGAATATTGGTGTTATCATTCTTTTTATTACAAAATGAATCCCTTATAAAGAGAATTTTAATGCCTGCCATAGTCAGCCTTCTCTTTGTGACTTCAATTGGTTATTTGTATATTTCCGAGTATAGATTTGCTTTAGATGAGGAAAAACTTGCTTATGAATTCTTAAAGTCATTACCACAAAAACAGATATATGCTGATGAAAGAACTATTATGGTTTTTAATTATCTTGCCGGCTATAAAAGTCCTAATGAATTTAAACGTTTCCAGCATTTTGAGTGGTCGAAACCGGAGAATACGTACGCTATGGACTTAAGCCAGATAAAAAATTCTTATGTTGTAGTAAATTGGAGATTGATAAATTGGCTGTCTTCAAGCAAGAAGGGCATTAGGTTTCCCGATGAAATTTATGATATTCCTAAAAATTGGATTTTGAAGGAAGAGATTGGAAAAAACCGGGAAGGAAAAATTATGATATATTATGTTCCTTAATCAAATGGCAACCTACACCAAAATTGCTGTGAAAGGCGCGTTTACAGTCTTAGTTATATCCCTTCTTGCAGGATTACTAGGCTATCTTGTGAGGCTTGTCCTGGCAAGGGGCCTTTCTGTTGAAGACTTTGGCTTGTTTAATTCCGTATTCTCCTTTCTGGGATTGATAGGTTTTTTCAAAAGCCTTGGATTTGACAAGGCATTGATCAAATTCATTCCTGAATTCAGGCACGAAAAAAGAAACGATTTGATAAAAAGCTCAATCATATATGTAACAGCCATTCTGATTATTACAAATCTTATTATAATTTCAGGCGTTTATTTATTATCTAATTACCTCAGCGTAAAGTTTTTCCACAGCCCCCAGGCAGGGATTTTGCTTAAGCTGTTGGCAATAGCATTCTTCATTGACAGCTTTGTGTATGTGGTAAGGTTTGCATTCCAAGGCTTCAGGGAAATGACTTATTTTTCTGTTGTAGAAGTAGTAAGAATGCTTTTGATACTTGCTATTGTACTGATAGGGTTCAAGCTTGGCTATGCAAAACTATCAGTTGCTGCTTTTGCTTATATTATAACTCCTTTAATTCTTATAATGGTTTTTGCTCCTATATTTTTAAAAAAAGTTTTTCCTGAATTCGCTGCTTCAGGCTTTGTATTTGACAGCAGCCTGTTCAAGAAGATAAGCAAATATGGCTTGTTTGTCGTAGAGACAAGCGCTGCCGGGCTTGTTCTGTATTACACCGACATAATGGCGCTTACGTATTTTTCTAACCTAAAAGATGTGGGATTGTATGCTGTAGCTCTTCCGACTGTAAAGATTTTCATGTTCTTTCCAAGAGCTATTGGCGGCATATTGGTTCCATTGACATCTGAACTGTGGGTTAAGGGCAGGAAGGATTTGCTTAAGGCAGGCATAGAATCATTGTACAAATATCCATTCATAATTATAGTTCCTTTAGTTTTGGCAATGTTTTCTTTTGCAGACATAATCCTCAATGTTTTGTACGGCAGCAATTATGTTCCTGCAGCCGCGGCGATGAGAATATTGAGCATAGGCATGATATTTGCCATCATATACGGCACAAATATAGATTTCTTCGCAGGCATCGGAAAGCCCCAGATAACGACAAAGATAGTTTATACTGCAGCAATATTCAATTTGATAGCAAACATAATCTTGATACCCTACATCGGAATAATAGGTGCTGCTATATCGACAACTTTAAGCTACTTAATTATGATGTCAATGGGGCTCTTCAATATAAGGAAATTCGTTGATGTCTCATTCCCTAAAGCTGTTTGGATGAAAACTTTCCTTGCAGGAATAATATTTATCTTGGTAATAATGGTTTTGAAGAAAGCGCTTGAATTGAATGTGTGGGTTGAAGCAACATTGGTTTTGATTATATCTTCGTTGGTGTATGCATCGCTTTTGTTCTTCTTGAGAATAATAGATATGGAAGAGCTGAAGGGATTGTATAAGAGGATAG
>CAZLGX010000003.1:0-21838 GCA_964559395.1 uncultured Methanosarcinales archaeon | reverse complement strand
AAAATAAGAAAAATAAAAGGCTTCTTTAAAAACTAGTTAAAACGTAAACCAATTATGGTACTAAACACTTTATAAAACTTATCATAATCTTTAAATATGTGTAATTAAAACGAGTATTTATAATATGTTAGGAATTTTCGTACAAAAAAAAGGGGTATCTCCATTAATAGCTACTATTCTTTTGATAGCATTTGCTGTGGCTTTGGGCTCTGTAATAATGAACTGGGGCCTGAACTTGAATTTAGGCAAATCCATTGACAAATGCAGCGATGTCGTGATGAAAATAAGGAATATTGATAATTTTGAAGTCTGCTACGGAGGATTAGGGAAAGAGGCACATATTAACTTCATATTAGATAATATTGGGGTTGTTGACATAAACGGGATTACAATATTAGTCATTGGTGAAAAAGGCACCAAGCTTTTAGAGCTGCAAAAAACAATTAAAAAGGGCTCTTTATTGGATGAAAAAGACAAGGAAATAAGTTACGATTTTGAGATGTATGGGAATATTAAACAAGTGCAGTTTATACCGAAGGTAACATCAAATCAAGAAACGGATGTCTGCGCTAAAAGTTCTGTAGAAGCTAACAAAATCGGTATATGTGTTTAATGTACTTTTAATAGCTTTCTTAAGCTCATTGTAAAGATTATTGATGATAGAATATATGTTCCAAGCCATCCGAACCAGTCTCTGAATCCGATTGGTATGAGAATTTTTTTCTTGTAATCTATTGACAATGATTTTATGCTGCTTTTTGCCTGCTTTACAGGCTCTAGATATTTGTTCTCATCAGTTATTAAAACTGAATGCTGCTCTTTTTCCTTTTTATATGACACCTCTATGATATGCTCGCCTTGTTTGCCTTTCAGCAACCATGAAGCTGTTTTCTCGTAGTTGCGTTTGTTTACAACTCCCGAGCCTATTTTTGCTTTATTATCGCTAATGATTGTCAATTCGTCAGGCACAATGATTTCTGCTTCGCCATCTGCATTTTGGTCAAAAACCGCATATACTTTAAATTCCTGCATAGGATTTATGCTTTCGTAAGCGAATGTTGCATTCATCCAGCCGAATATCAAAAATATTGGAATTAACGTTATTAAAGTAGGCTTAAGTGAATGTGACATGTATTTCATGTTTGAATCCCATGACTTTTTCTGCATTTCCATCATTTTAGCAGGATTATTTTTCAGCTCTTTCATCTGCTTTTGATAGGATTTCATTTCCTCTTTCAGGCTTTTCATCATCTCTTGGTTTGTTGTGTATTTTGTTATTAGAATTATTATAACAGAAATCATAAATGACAGAATTAAAACTGCCCAAAGAGTCGGGAGATTCAGCAAAGGAGCTAATACTATATTCAAAAAATCATAATATGCCATTTACCCGCCCATGAACTTTCTTAGCATAGGATTCATGTCCATCAACATTTTGCAAAAATCTTGACCAAAAGCATACAATGTGGCATTTGCATTGCCACGAAACGATGTATTTCTGTATTGCATCTTAGCCTCCCATAAATTTCCTAAGCATTGGATTCATGTCCATCATGTGCTGCCTTGCTATGTCCTCATAAAGCCTGTAAACAATCATGACTGTAAGGAGCAAGCCAGTGCCGCTTGTCAATGCACCAGTCAAGTCTGCCAGAGCTGCCAATAAGCCTACAGTTATTCCGCCCATTATAGTTAGTGGCCAGATATACCTGTTAAGCAATCTTTCGAGAACTCTTTCATCTTTCCTGAAGCCTGGAATTTGTAATCCGCTTGAAATCATCTGCTGCGCCTGAGATTTTGCATCCATTCCAGCAGTCTGCACCCAAAAAATGCTGAACATGACGCTTCCAGCAATAAAAAAGAGGATGTATGTTAATGCCTGCAAATAAAGGGACGCTCCTACAGCCAACGTTTTTTGGGTGATAATGTTGTTGATAATGTTAGGCCCCTGAAGCCAATAGACAAAGCCTGAAATTGGCTGGCCTGTTGATGAGCTGAAAGTTCCAAGCCACGGGTGTCCTGCATTTTGCAGAAGTCTTCCCCACAACTGAAAATTCGCAATCAGGGCAGCAACTAATATAACAGGAATGTTTGAGGTGTAAATGAAAGCCAATGGCCATCTTATGCCATGTCCCCTAATCATGCCGAATGACAAGGGAATTTCAACTTTCATTGCCTGTGCATAGACTGCAATGACAAACACAAGAATTGTTGCTATGACTGCAGATAGCATTATGGCAGCGGTTGTTATCTCGCCATTCACCAAGCTGATGATGAAAGTTGGTATTGCACCGGGCGGATAAATTGAGCCAGGGGGAACTATCCAGTTAAACGCCCGCAAAAACAGGCTTTTGCTGACTCCTGCTGCTATAAACAGGCTGATGCCAGAGCCGAAGCCCCATTTGCTTACAACCTCATCTAAAAACAATATCAGTATTCCTCCTAATATGAGCTGGAATACTAGAATAAGCTGTAATTGGAAGTAAAACCCGGTGCCTGCAAAATTCTCTGATGGGGCCAATCCTCCTAAAAATATATAAACGGCGCTTTCAAATATGATAAAAAAGAAGGACATCATTTTTTGCGTGCCTTGAAATGATTTTTTGCCTTCTGGATTTGTCAAGTCAAACTTCCATATTCCGGAGCCGTTAAGCAGCTGCAGCACTATAGAGGCAGTCACTATCGGGCCTATCCCAAGCGATATGATAGAGCCAAATTCTGCGCCTAGTATGATTGACAAAGTTTCAAATCTCTGCAGAGCATTTATTCCCAAGCCGAACAACGGCATCAGGCCCAAAATAAAAAATATTGCAAGAACTATTCCCGTCCACTTTAACTTTTCCTTAAAGGAAAGCGTCTTCTGTGTGGGGCCTTCAACTTCCGGTAGATTTGAGATTATTGTGTGCCAAAGAGACATTTTGTTTTTGTAGTTATTATTTTGAGCATATGATATTTTTTGTTAAAGCTATTCTTTAGCTATTACATTTAGTTCTTCTTGTCTTTCGCATTAGGCCAAATCTATTAAAATATTAAAATAATTTTATTTTTAAAATTAAACTATTGCTTGTTCTTTTCTTCTGTTTTTGTTTCAGACAATCCTGTTATTTCCCCACCTGCTTCTTTGATTTTTTCTATTGCTGATTTTGACGCATAAGGCGTCTTTATTCTGAATTTCGCTGATACTTTCCCGTCTCCCAGCAGTTTGTTGTGGCCCAGTTTTTCAAGTTCCACAGAATAAAAACCATTTTCCTTCTTTGCAAGATTTGCTGAAATGAATTTATTGATATGTTCTTCTACATATCTGACATTGACAGGATTAATTTTTATTTTTGGAGTCTTGCTTACAAAGCCGTGCTTTCCAAAATAATCTTTATCTTTCCATATGCTCGGCTTTTTGCTGTCAGCTCTCTTGCCAGTACCTGCCATTCCAGCTCCTCCCTGATGCCCTTTGCCTCTGTGCTTTTTCTTCGCTCCCCATCCGTGAGTTTTAGAGCCGCGCTGCCTTGTGTTTTTTTTTCTTCTATTAAATGTCATTATACCATCCTCTTGATCAGTTCGTTTATGGCTGCTCCTCTATAGCCCAAAGCTCCTCCAACTTTGAAAGAGTGCTTTACCCCTTTTCTTCCAAGCCCTTTTTTTGGGGAGTTAAGCCTGAAATATTTCTTGTATTTTTTATTGTTATGAACAAAATAGTCATTATATTTGATTTTATTTTTCTTGTCCGCTTCTCTGCCATTAAACTGCTGTCCTCTTTTACCCAAAAGCTGTTCAAATGTTTCGTCATCAATTTCTCCCCAGGTCAGATAGTCTTTTGCTTTCTTGAGCATTCCTGAGTATATTGGGGTATTTGGAAGTACAACACAATAATTGTTTTTGTAAAGCCTTAGCATTTTTAGAGTGTCTTCTATTTTTGTTTTAATTTGAGTTTTTCCCCTCAGCCGTATTGCTGCTATCCTATTTTGATTTTTGTTTTCCATATCTACATTGCTGCCTTTATGGCCCCTTCTGCAACCATAAGCCTTTCTGCTGTTTTTTGCTGCAATTTTACTTTGATTAGTTTTTGCAAGGCGTCAAAGCATGCAAACAAGACATTTAACTTGCTTCTTGTCTGGCCTTCAGTTCTTGACCAAACATCCTTTATGCCTGCCAGCTTCAGTATTTTCTGGCATTCTTTTTCTATCTTCAATCCTGTACCCTTTGGAGCAGGAATTAATGTAATCTCGACTGAGCCAACTTTTCCAGTAACTTTGAAAGGCACTGTGTGCGAATCGCCGCAACCACATCCCCAGTCACCGCAACCTCGCCTGATTTTTATTACATTAAGCTTTGCGTGCCTTATTGCTTTCTCTCTTGCAGGAACTGTTTCCTTGGACTTGCCGTAGCCCATTCCTATATATCCGTCTTCATTTCCGACTATTGCAAAAGTTGCGAATTTTGGTTTGTTGCCTTCCTGAGTTTTCTTTTGGGTCTGTTTGAATATTCTTTTTTGGCCGCCGCCAAATTTTCCCTTTGCCTGGCCGACCATCAGCAAATCTGTTGTCAAATTAGGCAATAGTATATCAACAATCTCTGGCTCGAGTATCCTTATCCTTTTGTCAAGCGCGTAGTCTATGTTTGTGACTTCGCCGCTTTTTACCTTTATTCCTAAAGAAGTCTTTGGTTTCCACGATTCTTTTTCAAATGTGCCTTTTTTCTTTACCTCTTCAACTATTACTTCTTCGAGCTCCTTTACCTCGCCAAGCTCTGTGGCAAGCCCTTCTTTTGGAGTTTCCAGCTGTAGCTCCTCTTCCTGGTTTGCTTCCAACTTTTCACTTTCTATTGGTTTTTCCTCTGCTTTTTCTTCTTTTTTCCTAGCCATGGATCTTACCTTTTGTTTCATTGAAATGCTTAACAAAATCTTCAGGCACAAATTCTTTTTTCAAATAATCGGAAAATTGTGTTTCGTATTTTGGCCTGTTTGATTTTAATGATAACGCATATTTTGCAATATGGGTTCCTGAAATCCTTTCCTTCGATGGCAAAATTTCTGCATTGACTGGTATTTTCAAACCTGAGTCTAATGCACCCGCAAGCGCTGCATAAAGCCGAGAGCCTTTTACGGAGTTGCTGAAACCTATATCCAAAACAGCATCTTTGATTCCCTTTTCAATGGACTTTTTGCCTGCCAGCAATCCAGTCAGGTAAGCGCTTGGTAAGTTTCCTGTTCCGCCTTTCCAGCCAAGCTTGCTCAATGAGTCTGAGCTTACCATAATCAAAACTTTATCACCTTTAGGGTCGTATCTAACGACCGAAACGTATATATTATTAAGGGATTTTCTTACCACCAACCTGTACCTGCTTGAGAGGATTATCTTTAGCCTTTTCTTGTAGTAAGTCCTGCCTTCCCTTTTCCTTCTGAAAGGTACTGTAAATATTTTGCCTTTGATCATTTTTTAATAAAGTTTTTCTCTTCAATATAAAGCTTCAAGTGCCTCAAACTTCTAAAAAAACCCCCTTTGCTTTTCATGTAAAGTTCGTGATAAGGTCCGGGCAATAGTGATTTGCTGTCTCTTAAGCCTTTTAAGTAGTATCTTTGCAATCTCACTTTGTTGATCCAAGTTCTTTTAGGCTCTGTTCTTGCTGTCTTCTTTCCTTTTCTTGAGCCGTGCCCTTTTTGCCTGCCAAGGCCTTTCTGTTCTTTTCTTTTTCTTGCCCAGAATCTTGATGTATTGAGCAATCTTTTTTTAGAGATTATGCCTTTGCCAATAAGCCCCCTGATATCTGCTTTTGTTATCGCCTCCTTTATCTCGTCTAAGCTATTTGGGTCAAATCTTACCCTGTTTGTGCCGCACTTCATCATTGCAGCTGCTAATCTTCTTTGAACGTCAAGCATTTTATGTCCTCTTGGTCAAAATTTTGTCTTTTTCTTTTTTCTCTGCTTCTTTTTTATATGCGTCCACTAGTTTTGCTTCTTGTTTTTCCAACGAAGGCGGCACCAAACTTGGTTCGGGTGCCTCTGTTTTTTGGACTTCTTTTTTTATTTCTTTGATTTCTTTTCTTTCCTCTTTAGCCTCTTTTTTCTTCTTTGAGCTTATGAAATCTTCAATCTTCTTTATCGCTTCTTCGGCATTCGAATTTAATACGCGTATATTCATTTCTTTGGCTTTCTTTAAAATCCCAAGCCTTTTTTTAATGCCTACATTTTTTGAGATTATGATGCCTTCATCTTTCTTTATACTATTCAAATCTCCTGCCGAAAACACCCTTACCATTTTTAATCCTGTAACGTGCAATCCCTTCACTTCAACAGGAGATTTGTATCCTGGAGATGGCATCTTCCTTCTGCCCTTGAAATGGTGCCTGATTTTTGAGTGTATTCCTTTTGGCTTTCTCCACTTTAATTTTCTTCCTAGCCTCTTTCTTCTTTGATAATCCTGTCTAATGAAATTTGGTTTCATGTCTTTTATTTTTTCCCTCAATTCCAAAAGCGTGTTGAGTTGTGCCATTTTGTCTTTAGTCTGGATAGGCTGTTGGTAAATTTTCTTTTGAATTATTTTAGTTCCTTGCCATCTTTCGAAATAATGTACAAACCATCTTGAAAAACGCGACTGTCAAACCCAGGCCTTCTGGTTAATTGTTCTATATCAGCAGCCACTTGACCCGCAATCTCTTTATTGGAGCTCGTTACATAAATGAGGCTTCCTTCAACCTTTACTGTAGCACCCTCTTTTAACGGCAAAGCTCTCGGAACCTTTTCTCCGAGAAAATTTTTGATTGTCAATTTATAATCTGAAACAGACACGGTCATTGGGAAGTGCCCTGCGCAGATTTTTAGAATATATACATGCGGATTTATGCTGCCTTTTACCATATTATTGATGTGTGCCATTAAAGAGCCCAGCATTTTTTTGTCTCTTTTTGTCGTCCTTTCTGTCTCAAAAGTGACTTTGCTGCCTTCCAGTTTTATTTTCACAGTGTGCCTTCCGATATCCCTTTTAACTTCGCCTTTTGGCCCTTTGATTAGCAAAGACTTTCCTGAAATGCCTGCAGTCACGCCGCTAGGCAATTCTATCTCTTCCGCTAGTTTTGTTCTTCTTGCCTTTTGGTTTTTCATTTTAATAACAGTAAGCTAGCAATTTTCCTCCAATCTTTTTTGATTTAGCGTCGTAATGAGTCATTATTCCTATTGGAGTTGAAACAAACAATATTCCAAAGTCTTTGGCAGGCAAAAATCTTCTTTCGAATTTCTCGAATTCTTTGTTTTTTACGCTGTATCTTGGCTTTATAACGCCGCATTTGTTTATGTTGCCGTTAAGCTTTAGATGTATATAGTTCCCTCTGCTGTCTTCGACTTCCTTAAAATCCAATATGTAATCGTTTTCTTTCATGACTTTCAGCAGCAGCCTGATGATTTTTGAGGCGGGCTTGAGTGTACATTCTGATCTTCCGATTATCTCGTTATTCAAAATCAATGACATTACGTCTGCCAATGGATCATTTAGCATTTTTTCACCCTAACTGTATTTTTTGAAGCCTAGTGATATTGCAATTTCCCTAAAGCATGTCCTGCAGAGCTCTAACCCGTATTTGCCTATGTGTCCGCCGGGCCTGCCGCATCTGCGGCATTTTTTTGTAATTCTGCCGTATTTTCTTTGATTAGGGGAATTATGTTTGATGTACTTCTGAAGTTTTGACGGCTTTGTCTTTAACTGCTTGAAGACTTTTCTGTAATCGCTGTAAGTCATTTGATTACCCCACCATAACATTAAAATTTTTTGACATAAAATCAATTGCTTCCTGCTTCGATATTCTGTGCCTTACCGGTATTTTTCTTGGCATGATCTTCCTTTTCTTTATTCTAAATCCGGGCCTTTCCAGAGTTATGCAAACCTGCAGCCCCATAATTCCTATTTTCGGATCATACTTAATGCCAGGAATCTCTATATATTCGTGTATTCCGAACGCTATGTTTCCGTTATCATCGAACTGTTGCGGGTTTAATTTGTTGTCAACTGACTCCAGCAACCTTGGCAACAAACTTGTTGCTCTACTTTTTCTCAAGGTCAGCTTGCACCCTATAGGCAATCCGGGCCTCAAGCCCCATTCCTGCACCCTCTTGGTTGTTACTGTCTTTATAGGTGCTCCATTTCCAATTAAATTAAGCAGGACTATTCCTTTGTCCAGCCTAGACTGGTCTTTGCCTGCGCCTATATTCAATGTTACTTTTTCTATTTTGATTTTTTTCATTGAATTCATTTTACTATATTGTAACAAGGGGTTTAGTTTCGCCTATAACAAAAGCGTATTTTTTTGATGTTTCTACAAGATTGCCGTGGGGATCTTTGTAAATTATTTTATTCTGAACTATATCTTCAACTGTGCCTATTTCGCCGATATGCTTGCCGCCAATTAAGAAGATGGTTGATTTTTTATCAAGCCTGAGGTGCTTAATGATTTTCTGTTCCGGCAATGATATAAGCAAAGTATCCCCTACTTTATAGTTGTTGTTGGCCAATATATTTTTGCCGTCGTAGAGGTTCAGCTGCATCTTGCCTTTGATCGTTTTCTTCCCGATTATTTTAGCCGGCTTCAGCAAAGCTTCTTCTTTTTTTATCCTGGCCAGGCTTATTTTGCCCTTTTTGCTTAATGACACCCTGAAATATTCATTCGTATTTGAAAACTGCAATGTGTCAAAAATGCCTACTGGAAATCTTGTATCTCTTCTTTTTTTGCAATCGATTAATACCTCATTTGAATTGAGTAATTTCTTGGCTTCCTTTGTGTTTTTGGCGCTATACAGGACTTCTTTCAGCAATATGTTTAAGGGTATGCTCATCGCTAAGCTGTGCGGTCCAGCATTCTGTTTTGTGATGAATGTGCTTCCCCTTCTTTTTATGGGCCATGTTTTTGGCGCTGCCAATCTTACCATATGGTTTTTTGCCATTTTATTTTTCTAAAATTTTCTGTCTCAATTTATCGTCCATGTTGAGTTCTGTTATCATTAGGTTTGACGGATTCAAAGGCAGTATTTTCTTTGTGCCGTCTTTTTTTGTGTATTCAACCCCGCTTACATAAACTCTCATCTTTCCAAGCTCGATTCTCTCAACTTTGCCTTCGTATTTTTTGAAATTGCCGCGCATTACTTTTACCTTGTCGCCTTTTCTTAAGGTAATGCTCCTTTTGTTGTATTTTTTCTTCAATTCTTTTGATAGGTGCGAACTTGCCAATTTCTGCTTTATATGAAGCGGCGCGTTTAGCCTGTATTTCCTCTGTTTGTTCGGCTTCTTGCTGCCTTTCCATGAAATTGAAAATTTCCTTTTCATTTTATACCACTATGCTCGCAATTTTTGCTATGCCTGGCCATCTGTCGCATGCCTCTTTTGCGATTGCCCCTTTGAATATGGTGCCTTTTGGGCTGCCTTTGTCGTCTTTAAGCACAACTGCTGCATTATCCTCAAACTTAATGTGGGTGCCGTCCATCCTCCTGTATTCCTTCCGCTGCCTCACTATAACAGCAAAAACAACCTGTTTTCTCATGTCGGGCTTGCCTCTGACGACTGATGCCATGATTAAGTCGCCTACTCCGCAACTTGAGATTCTGCCCTTTACTGTTTTTAATCCAACTACTGTAAAAATCTTGAGCAGCTTGGCTCCTGAATTATCACAGGTTTCGACCTTGCTGTAGACGGGCAGGGCTCTCGTGACTCTTGCTTTTAACGGCTGCATTTTTATGCCTCTTTAACCTGCTCTTTGACTAGCTCCTTTTCTTTCTCTGCTACTTTTGCAGCTTCTCTCGCTTCCATTCTTTCCTTGAATCCTTTTTCATGCCCAGATTTTTGGATTATCACAAAGTTCTTGGTTTTGCTTAAAGGCCTGCATTCCATAACCTTGACTATATCTCCGTCTTTTGCATTGACACACTCAGGATTGTGTACTTTGAGTTTTGTTCTTCTTTTTTCGTATCTTTCATATTTAGGCACAAAAAGCAGCCTTTCAAACTCTATTACAGCTGTTTTCCTCATTTTTGTCGAGATTACTGTACCTGCAAGCTGCCTGCCCCTTACATTCAGCTTGCCGTGAAATGGACATTTGATATCGCTGCATTTTTGCTGCGGATCTTCTACAGAATCCAGGTTTCTTGTTGTATTTTTCATTTTATAGTTTATTGTTCTGTTTAGTTATTGATCTTGTACGTTGTTCTTATTTTACTTCTATTGTGCCTGATGCAAAGCCATAATCAATCAGTATTTTCCTGACCTTTTGTTTGTGTTCGCCCTGAAGCTCGATCTTGCCTTCCTTTATAGTGCCTCCGCATGCAAGAGCTGACTTCAAGCGCTTTGCAAGATCCTTAAGATCAATTTCTTTCGCATCTATTCCTTCTATAATTGTGTAGTTCTTGTTGAACTTTTTCCCCTCTATATACACTAGTATCTTCTGGCTTTCCTTGGCTATTGTCTCACAAACACACAGCTCTTTCGCCAAGCCGCAAATCTGGCAAATTTTACTCATTCCTTTTTGTAACCTCCTTGTTTTTTATATCTTTATTTTGTTTAGATTTTGATTTCTCATTCTTTATTGTAAGTATTCTGGCAATAGTCCTTTTCATATCCTTGATTTTGCCCGGGTTTTTTGGAAGAGTCCCTATTGCTATCTGCGAGTTAATCTTCATAAGCTCTTTCTTCAGCTCTGCTGATCTGTTCTCGAGTTCCAGTTCATTCATTACTCTTATTTCTTTCACTTTCATCTTTCTTCTTCCTTCTTCTCTTTGGCTTGTCGGAAATCGTGGATTTATGAGTACGCTCAGGGACTCTTTGGGTTTCTGTCGTTTCTTTTTGAGATTTCTGCCCTGTTTCAGAGTCTCTTGACTCTTCTTTGTCTTCCTGTTTTGTCATTTCCACAATTGTTTCTTTTCTATCAATAATCTCTATATCATCAGGCAGTTTGATATCAGGCGGCATTATGCTGACCTTAACCCCAATAACCCCTGTTTTCAGATGTGCTTGCGCCTCTGTCTTCCTGACGCTGTTTGCTATGTCGCCGCATTTCTTCAGATAGCCTTGGTAAAACCTCCATGACTTTGCCCTTGCACTCGGGACTTTGCCGCTTATCACTATTTCTATCCCAAATGCCCCTGCCCTCATAACCTCTGTCATTACTTTATGGCCTATTGCTTTGAACTTCTGCGAACCAAACTTCTCCAAAGCATCAACAATTTTTTCTGCAACTATGTTTGCATCTAGATTTGGGCTGTCTACTTCGCTTATTTCTATCTGCGGGTTTTCAAGGTTGAATCTTTTCTTCAGCGTCTTTGTAAGCTGCTTGATGTTCTGCCCTTTTCTGCCCACAATCAAGCCGGGCCTTGAAGTATAGACAATTATTTTCTCCCCCAATGGTGTCTTAACCATCTTTGTGTGGCTATGCCCAACATTTTTCAATGTTTGTGTTATAAACTCTTCAATCTGGAATTCCTTGATTCTCTGCGCTACAAATTTTCTTTCTATCATTTGTTTTGTTTTTTTGATTGTTCTTCTGTTTTTTTCTCTTCAACAAATATCTCTAGGTTTGTTCTTTTCATCTTTCTTCTGCTTTTTCTTCCATAATGCCATGATTTGCCTGCATTGTGGGCGCTTATGTGAGTGATTATGAGGTTTGAGGTATTAAGCCCCTTGAACTGCGCATTTGCTTCAACATTTTCTATCAATCTGATGAATTCTTTTGATGCCTTCTGAGGGTATCTTCCGGGCCCAATTTTCTTTTTATGGCCCAAGTCAAAATCGTAGCGCCTGAAGGGTACGGCTCTTTTTTGCTCTATCACGTCCTGAAGCATATTTTTTGCCGAGCTTACTTTTTTGTTTTTAATGAATCTGCAAATCTCTACACTGTATTTCAATGATATTGGCAAAGCTATGCCCACTGCCCTTGCCATATGCTCCTTGTCATAATTCCTAAAGGTGTATTCTTTCATAGTTACTTCACTGATAAGCTTGCGCTTGATCTTGTTGCCCCTATGCCAGGAGCGCTATGCTGGACTTTCCTTCTTGTCAAAATAAACTCGCCAAGGCGATGCCCTACCATATCAGGCTCTATTGAAACCGGAATAAACTCTTTTCCGCTATGAACTTTTATTGTTGTGCCGACTAATTCGGGCATAATTATGATGTCTCTGCAATGTGTTTCGATATTTTTTTTGTTTGACTTCAGCTTTTTTAGCAGGGTTTTTTGCTGTTCCGTGAATCCCCTCTTCAAGGATCTTCTCTGCCTTGACGTCAATAGTTGCGCTAACTCGTTCGAGCTCATTTTTTTGAGCTCTTCGATTGTTTTTCCTTTGTAGGTAAATTCTTTCTTTGCCATTTCTATCTCTTGTGCCTGCCGGTTCTTTTGGGTGCTATCTTGCCAACTTTTCTTCCAGGTGGCGAGTTTCTCGCTGATTGTGTTGGTATTCCCTTAGCATGCGAGCTTCTGCCGCCAAAAGGGTGGCTCACTGAGTTCATTGAAGTTCCGCTTACATGGGGCCACATCTTGTTCTTGGACGTCATCGCAAACCATCTTGTTCCTGCCTTCAGGAACGGTTTTTCTGTTCTTCCCGATCCTGCAACAATTCCTATAACTGCTTTGCATTCTGGCATAAAAGTCCTTCTCTTGTTTGATGGAAGTTCAACAACAACACCACCATCCATCTTTGTAATTATCCTTGCGAATGCTCCCGAAGTCCTTACAAATTTTCCACCATCGCCCGGATTGGACTCTATGTTGTAGATTGATGTTCCTTCAGGAATGCTCTTCAATGGCAGGATATTTCCTGCTTTTAGCTCTACATTTTCCCCAATCTCAATTTTGTCGCCTACCTTGATTCCATCAGGCGCTTGAAGCAATCCTGTTTCCCCGTTGCTGTATTTAAGCTCTATCAATGGAGCGCTATGCCCGCTGCTGTGGACAATGTCTGAAACTTGCGCTGTCAGTGATTTGCTTGTGTCGTATCTGACGAATCTTACTGTTCCTTTGTACTTGAAACTTGGCGCCCTGTATCTCGGGCTTCCTTTCCCTCGCTTCTGCTGAATTAAGCTTTTCCCCATTTAACATCAACCCATTACATTAATCCCATTTGTGTTGCTATGTCAATTGCAGGATTCTTTGCCGAAAACCTGACATAAGCCCTCTTCTCACCTTCGGGGCTTATAAAAGTGTTGACATCTACAACTTCCACTTTGAACATTTGCTCAATTGCTTTCTTAATTTCTTTTTTTGTTGATTTTTTATTCACAACAAAGATGAGTTTGTTCTCTGCTTCCATCAATCTTATAGACTTTTCAGTCGAGAGTGGATATTTTATAACGTTGTATGCGTCCATTTTTTTTAATATTTTATTTGAATAGATTTTCTTTTTCTAATGTGGTGATTGCTGCGCTTGTCCACAAAGTCAATCTTCCTAGCTTGCCGCCTGGCGCAAGCAATTCTGTGTTCAGGTTTCTTACTTCAATAATATCCAGGCCCGGGATGTTTGCAGCGGCTTTGATAATCTTGTCATTTTTTGAAACTACTACAAGAGGGCCTTTTTTTGATTTGTATTTCCTGCCACGGGACTTGCCTTTTCCGGCTCTTATCTTTCTATCATCAACTCTTTGCAATTCTTCCTGTAAGCCCAGTTTCTCAAATGATTGCAAAACTTGTCTAGCTTTATTCAAAGACTCAAACTTTTCATCAAGCACAAAAGGGTAGCTGTTTGGTGTTAAGTGCCCTCTTTCTGCAACCACATCTTTAAGCATAGTTGCTGCTATTGCACTTCTAATTGCCTTCGATTTCTCTTTATTGTTGATTTTTTTCCACAATATTTTTTCTGTTTTTGGAGGATGTGCCCTTCTTCCACCAACTGTTCCCGGAGCAAATGCACCAACCCAGTTCATCCTTGTTCCTCTTCTCGTCATGATTTTTCTTGGGACTCTCGAAATTCCTATTCCATACGAGCCCCTGTATTTTCTTCTTCTTCTTGAAAGCTTGGCAGATGCCCTTTTACCGGCGCTTTGTGCTGCGGCATAAGGCTGTCTTTTGTGGCTTTGCATTGTCAATACTGCTCTGTGTATCAGATCCGGCCTGATTTCTTCTTCAAACTGATGCGGCAACTTCAATTCTCCTACTTTATTGTTTGATGTGTCTAAAATTATGACTTTCATTTTATCTTCCCTGTTTGGATTCCAGGCTAGTGTATGTTATTTGGGGTGCTTCTGGAATACCCTTCCTCTGCCTCATAGCTTCTGTGAACCTCACTAATCTCTTTGATGCGCCGCCTAGCGATCCCTTGATGAGAATATAGGGATTCTTAACAATGCCATAATTTAAGAATCCTCCTTTGACGTTTATTTCTTCGGGCTTGTTGCCGATTTTGATAAGCCGTTTGTTGTATTCTGTCCTTAAGTGGTATCCCATTTTACCGGCATGGGCTGTTCGCCACATTATGTGCCCTTGAGCGCGCCATGCTCCCAGTGAACCTGGATTTCTTCTGCTTTTTTCCGACTTGTGGTGCCTTAGCGTAACACCAAATCTTCTTACAGGGCCTTGAAAGCCCTTGCCTTTCGTGACAGAATGTGCATCGAGCTGCTGACCTTCCTTGAACACCTCACTTACATTTATTTCCTTTCCAAGTTTTTCTTTTGCATAAGTCAATTGCTGCTCTTTTGTTCCGCCTATTGCAATTTCAAACGTGTCTGGGTTCTTTTTACCTGTTGTTGTTAGTTTTGGCTGGGTATAACAAAACAACCTTATAAAATCAAAATCGGTGGATTGCTGTGGCTCATTTTTCACCAACTCATTTGCTGATTCTTTATCTTTATTTTTTTTAGGCATGTTTATTTTTCTTGTGAGCTCTTTGTCTATATTTTCAGCGAATATCTGAGAAACAAGTTTTGAGCCGTTTATTGTGTTTTTGTAGAATAGTATAGAAGCGGTTTTTATTGGCGGGCACTCGACAACAGTAACTGGGCAGAAAATGTCTGTGCCTTTTGTCAGTGAATGTTGCCGGTTGTCTGTAATCAGCAGATGTGTCATTCCCACCTTAAAGCCGGCAAATCCTGATGGTTTTGTCTCTTTGCTCGGCACCCAATTTCTTATACGTGCGTGACTATATCTAACTCTGACCCTGGGCCAAAACTGCATACTTCCTGCTCGTGGGCTTCTGGTTCTTGGCATTTTTAATATTTTATGATTTATGTGGGCACAGCGATTGCTGTCTCTGTGCTGATTGATGTAAAAAAGCCTTTTAGTGACCCCCTTTATAGAAACCAGTTTGGAACTGTACTGAAAAGGCAGTCTTTTCAGGCCTGTTTGTGTGTTGATCGATTAAACACAAACTTTTTAGAAATGGTGGTATATTTATAAAGCTTGTGGTAGGAATTGTATTCTATTTTTTTAATTTTACCAATGAATTTTTTTGTTTGGTTGTTTAGCTGGGTTAATATTTTAATTTTGATGTTTCTATTTTTCTGTTTCTCGAATAGTGGTTTGAAATTTTCAACCAATATCTCAGAATCGTTGGCAGTAGTAGACATCAAAACGTGCTTTTTTATGTTCCTCATCATAAATTCCATGTGGTTGTGGGATTTTGTTTTCCTGTGGAGTGTTACTTGTTTCAGCAACGTTGATAAGCTCAAGCCCCTTAGAATGAATTTGCGACGGCTTGCTTAATACTTTGCCTTTTTTGAGCGTGCTTAATTTTTGATTTCTGTTTTAGCTCTCCATGTGTGTTTTTCTTTACTCTTTTGGTGGCTTTTTTGGTGGGCCTGCCGAATATTTTATAGTAATAAAAAATTCTTACCGGTGCCCTTGTTTTCCTTTGGAGTTTTGATGGGTGGGTTTGTGTGTGGTTGTGTAAATGTTTTTTAGTCTATATAGAAAATTTATCTAATTATATTATATAATTACAGAACATACATATATTATATCACTTACACACACAAGCATAAAGTTCCACCAGAAACAAAGGGGTTGGTTAAATAAAGAAAATATTTAAATACCATCACTTCATCTGGAAAAAATATGGAAAAGGGGTTAGATGTATTTTTTGAGGCATTTCTGAAAAAGGAGGGGGTTTTTTTTGATAAAAAGGCACTCCAATCTGGCTATATCCCTGAAACAATACATCATAGGGAAGACCAGACAAAACAGGTTGCTAATATTCTTGCTCCGGCTTTGAGAGGAGATAAACCATCCAACATTTTTGTTTACGGAAAAACGGGCACAGGGAAAACACTAACTATACTATATACCACTAAAAAACTAATGGAAATTGCTGAAAGAGAAAACATCCCTTTAAAGACAATATACATCAATTGTAAACTAAAAAGAAGCGCAGACACAGAATACAGGCTCATAGCACAACTCGCAAGAGAGCTTGGCAAATCCATACCACCCACTGGGCTGCCCACAGAAGAAGTTTACAATACATTCCTTAAAGCGCTGAACAAACAAAACCAGAACTATATCTTAATTCTTGATGAAATTGACCAGCTTGTGGATAAAACTGGTGATAACGTGCTTTATAACCTAACAAGGATAAACGAAGGGCAAACAGAATCACAAATAAGCCTCATAGGCATATCAAACGACATAATGTTTGTTGATACTTTAGACCCAAGGGTAAGATCCTCTTTATCAGAGGAAGAAATTATGTTTCCACCGTATAACGCACTACAAATACAATATATCTTAAGGCAAAGGGCAGAGTCGGCTTTTAAAAAAGATGCTCTTGAGCAAGGCGTGATAGAGAAGTGTGCTGCATACGCTGCCAGAGATCATGGGGACGCAAGAAGGGCGTTGGAACTATTGAGAGTTGCAGGCGAATTAGCAGATAGGAAAAATTCCGAGAAAATCACGATAGAACATATAGACACAGCAGAGCAAAAAATTGACAGGGATAGAATCATAGATATAACCACAACCCAACCAAAACAATACCAACTGGTGCTCTATTCAATCATTTCATCACAGCCGCAAAGGAACAACAACATTTTCACCGGGGAAGTATACGAGATCTATAAATCCTTATGCAACAAAACAAACACAAATATACTAACACAAAGAAGAGTCTCTGACATAATTTCTGAATTTGATATGCTCGGCATAGTGAATGCAAAAGTAATCTCAAAGGGGAGGTACGGCAGGACAAGAGACATCTCACTTGAAATCCCGGAAAATTTAGTGCCCAGAATAAAAGGGATACTGGAAGACAACATCCGAGTTTAACAAAATGGAGCAGGAAATAGTCAACAAAAAACGGGAAATTATAGAAATATGTCTCAAAAACGGAATCTTGGTCAGCGCAGATTTGCTTGGGAAAATAGACGACCCACAAAAAATCTCCAAAATTTTTGATATTCTCGAAACAAAGCAATTACAGGAATTGTCTGACATAGAAATAGACTTTGAGAACCTATCAAAAGAGAAAGAAACAAACCCAAAAAGAGAAGAGAACACCACAAAAAAATTTCAGGAAAAAATTAATATTGTGTATTCTTATAAGGGTGAGCCGAATAAGAGAGAGCCGCAAGACTTTGTTGATTATTTAAATGTAAGGTACAAGGCTCTCGAAAAAATATTGAAGCAAAGGCAGGAACTCAAGAATTTGGTATCAATAAACAAAATACTAAACAAAAAATACAAAGAAGAATGCTCTATAATAGGTATGGTTAACAGCAAACAATTGACAAAAAACGGAAACCTAATACTTAATCTTGAAGACTTAACAGGCACGAAAAAAGTCATAGTAAACAAAAACAAGCCTGTGCTGTTCAATGAAGCTAAAGATATTGTTTTGGATGAGGTTATTGGGGTAGTCGGAGTAAATGCAGAGTCAGTTATTTTTGCAAACAATATTTTATGGCCCGATGTTCCAACCAACAAAGAGCTTAAAAAATCAGACGATGAGAAATACGCAATATTCTTATCCGACTTGCACGTAGGCTCATCAAAATTCTTGCCAGAAGATTTTGACAAGTTCTTAAGGTGGATAAATGGGGGTTTGGGAAACGAGCAACAGAAAAACATATCAAAAAATGTTGGATATATCTTTATTGCTGGGGACCTGGTTGACGGATGCGGCATTTACCCAGAGCAGGACAAGGAGCTTTTAACAAAAGACATCTATCAACAATACAAGGAATGCGCATATTTGCTCGAACAAATCCCACAGCGCATTCCATTAATAATATGCCCCGGAAACCACGATGCGCTGAGGATATCAGAGCCGCAGCCGCAATTATCAAAAGACTATGCAAAACCGCTATACGAAATGAATAATGTTGTGATGGTTTCGAACCCGGCAATGATAAATATTCACTCAACAAATAATTTCTCAGGCTTTGATGTTATGATGTATCATGGCTATTCCTTTGATTATTATATCGCAGAAGTGGATTCATTAAGAAACCACGGCGGTTACGACAGGATAGATTTAACCATGAAATTTTTGATGAAAAGAAGACATTTAGCGCCTACACACTCTTCAACTCTGTATATACCCTATACTAAAAAAGATCCGTTGGTTATTGAAAAAATTCCAGACTTTTTCCTGAGCGGCCACGTACATAAATCAGCGACTGCCAATTATAGAAACACAACACTAATTTGCGGCAGCTGCTGGCAGTCAAAAACAATATTCCAGGAAAAAGTCGGGCATAATCCGGAGCCTAGCAGAGTTCCAATTGTCAATCTGAAAACAAGGGAAGTCAAGGTATTGAAATTCGGGCAATAAAATGATTGAAGAGAACTATTCAAAAATTTTGATGGAGAATCTTGATAAGGCATATGCCTTGGCGAATTCTGCGAGAGCAAAAGGCTACGACCCAGAAGAAACAGTAGTAAAAACACAAGAAAAAAACATGGCAGAAAGGGTGGAGGCGTTGGTCAGCGTGGCAGTGCCCCAAATCTTGAACAAAGGAATCCCACAAAGAATAAAGGAACTGGAAAACATATACGGTAAATTAGACTGGCGAGTGGCTTTGAATATTTCTTTGGAAACTGCTGAAGAAAAATTCTGCAAGTTTAACACAAAAAAAGAAGCTATGGAGACTGGAATAAGAGTAGGATTGGCTTATTTAACGCTCGGAGTGGTGGCTTCACCATTAGAAGGTTTTGTAGAATTAAAAATCAAAAAAAGGAATGACGGTAAAGAATATTTCGCTCTGATGTACGCAGGCCCCATCAGAAGTGCCGGAGGCACAGCAGGGGCTTTGAGTGTTGTGCTGGCGGATTTTATCAGGAAAAAAATGGGATATGATGTTTACGATCCTTCAGAAAAAGAGGTTAGAAGAATGGTAACAGAACTTTACGACTATCATGAAAGAATCACTAATCTGCAATACCTCCCAAGCGAAAAAGAGATAAGGTTTTTAGTAAATAACCTACCTGTTGAAATTGACGGCGACCCATCCGAAGAAATCGAGGTGTCAAATTACAAAGATATCAACAGAATAGAAACAAACAGAATAAGGAGTGGGCCGTGCCTGGTTTTGGGAGAATGTGTTGCACAGAAAGCAGTAAAGTTATGGTCCCAAATCAGGAAATGGAAATCCGACTTTGACTTGGAGCACTGGTCATTTCTGCAGGAGTTTATTCATACACAAAGAGAAATAAAAGCAAAAGATAAATTCTCAACAAAAAGAATCGCGCCAATTTATACTTATATACAGGACTTAGTTGCAGGCAGGCCTGTTTTAGGGCATCCCTCTGCTGTAGGTGGTTTTAGGCTAAGATATGGCAGATGCAGAACCTCAGGATATTCAGCAACTGCAATTCATCCGGCAACAATGCATATTCTAAACAAATACCTAGCTATTGGAACACAATTAAAAGTCGAAAGACCCGGAAAAGCGACAGCAATCACAATATGTGATTATATAGAAGGACCAATAGTGAAAATAAACAATGACAGCATTGTAATTATAGATAATGAGCAAAAAGCAAAGCAGTTTGCAAGTTCCATCAAAGAAATTCTATTTTTAGGAGACCTTTTAGTCAGTTACGGAGACTTCTACAACAGAGCGCACGCTTTAGCACCAGCAGGCTATTGTGAGGAGTGGTGGGCGCTTGAAGCAGAGAAGGCAATGATAGATATGTTCGGCACTTTGGACTATTACAAGCTCTCTCAGTTAGCCAACACAGATGCGAAGTACTTGGAAAAAATTATCAAAAATTATTTTTTTGAAAAACCAGACGCAAAAACATCCATCGCTTTAAGCAAGACATTACATATTCCTTTACATCCTTATTATACATACCACTGGAAAACAATCCAAAAAGAGGAGCTCCTACTACTGCTTAAGTGGTTTTCTACTGCAAAAATAGAATATGATAAAACTACGGCAACAAAAATAATCCTGGAGAAAAATGAAGTTGGTAAGAGGGTTTTGGAACTAATAGGTTTGCCGCATTTGTTTGTGAACCACGAATTCACTATAATAGAGAAAGACGAGGCAGAGATATTATCAACGATTTTTAACCTGAACGAGGAGGATTTTTATGAAAAATACACAAATTCCCGGATGGAAGATGTTTTGGACATAATTAATTTTTTTTCAAGCATAAAACTTAGGGACAGGTCCGGAACCTTCATAGGGGCAAGGATGGGCAGACCTGAAAAAGCAAAAGTAAGGAAGATGGAAGGAGATCCCCATACATTATTTCCGGTTGGCAAAGAAGGCGGCAAGACGAGGGCATTCCAAAGCGCTCTGGAGACGGGGTTCATAGCGGCAGAATTTCCGACTTATATATGCAAGAACTGCAGCAAAGAAACAATATTTGCAAAATGCGAGCAATGCGACTCAAAAACCATCAAGACAAGCTACTGCAATTTTTGCGGCATAGTCGAAGGGACTAAATGCAAACACGGCGAAACTGCGCAGTTCAGGAAACAAAGCATCGATATAAACCACTATTTTAAGAAAGTCATTAAAAAAATAAACATGCAGCAATACCCGGATTTGATAAAAGGAGTAAGAGGCACATCAAACAAATATCATACGCCAGAGCATTTCGCCAAGGGAATCTTGAGAGCAAAATACAACATTCCTGTAAATAAGGACGGCACAACAAGATACGACATGACGCAATTGCCGATAACACACTTTACTCCAAAGGAGATAGGAACTTCAGTCCAGGAATTAATAAAATTAGGATACGAAAAAGATATTTACGGGAATGATTTGAGTGATGATTCCCAAGTCATTGAGCTTAAGCCGCAGGACATAATACTACCGAAATGTGAAGATGCACCCGAGCTAGGAGCAGACAAAATACTTTTCAACATTGCACAGTTTATAGACGAGCTTTTGGTTTCTTTGTATGGAGTAGAAAAATTCTATAAGCTGCAGTCAGAAAATGAATTAGTAGGGCAGCTTGTCGTTGCATTAGCCCCGCACACATCAGCAGCAATAGTCGGTAGAATAATAGGATTTTCGAAAACACAGGGATTTTTTGCGCATCCCCTGTTTCATGCTGCTACAAGGAGGGACTGCTTAGGCTATAATGATTACGTGTCTGTTAATAATAATGGAAGCTGGAAAGTCGAAAAGATTGGGAGAGTTATAGATGAATTAAACCCTATAGAGAAAGTCGATAATTTCGGAACGCTTTGTAAAAAAACACACAACACTTACACATGGAGCAATCCAGGCCGATGCCAAGTAATTGAAGCAACCAAACACAAGCCCAGTGAAATTTTAAAGCTGTATTTGGAAGATGGCAGGCGAATAGAACTGACAAAAAATCATAAAGTGTACCTAAAAAGCAAAAAGGAAAAAAGGGCTTATGAGCTCAAAGAAGGAGACCAGCTGATGGTTTGTTATAACAGGAATATAGAAGAAAAAGATATTGATGA
>CAZLGX010000002.1:0-22646 GCA_964559395.1 uncultured Methanosarcinales archaeon | reverse complement strand
GTCTTTGACTAATGGACTTAAGTCCAATGTTGTTGCAAATTATGGTATATTTTCGTCCGATATGCGAGTGAGCTGGGAAATGAGTGAGCGAGAGAAATGAACGCGAGCGTGCTCGAGCGTTCTCGCACGCAAGTCGAACTCTCGCATGTCACACGAACTCACTAACATGTCACTGCTCAAAAACCACTGAATAACTTTTGCGTTAGCAGCATGCCACCAGGTGACATGTGAGCGAGTGATTCGCTCACTCGCATTCGACTGACTGGTGGTTTTTGACAACTATTGAAAATTTAAAATAGCTGATAGGTGACCTATGCAATGCAAACTGATTTAGGTAACTCTTATATGACAGCTGTTGCTATCTACCCCAACAAGAATGCAAAACATGAGTAGCAGGGCACTCAATATTAAATATTAAGCCTACAGATATTTTGGTTGCACATATTATGGAATTTTTAACGTAATGTATTTGTTGGATTGGCTATTTTGAATAATTATAACAAAACCTGCCCTACATCAATAATTTTATATAACTAGCGGTAATTTTAATGTTTATGCACAGCGATATGGTTTTGCCAAAAAACAATGAAGCAGAATTTATAGAAATAGCTTCGAAACTCGGAATTAAGAGACTCTATTTTTTATATGATTTTGATGACTATGATGAGGAAAAAATACAAAGGAAATTAGACGCAATTGAAAATAATAAAATAAATGCAGAGACAGGAATTCTAGTTAATCAAAGAAATCTGAATAAAGCAGCAAAAAAATCAAGATTTCTCGTTGCAAAAAGTTCTGAAAAAGACAGACTTTTTATTGAAAGCAAGAAAATAAAAATCATTTATGGCTTTGAGGAGTCTGGCAAGAAAGATTATTTTCACCAAAGGGCTTCAGGATTGAATCACGTATTGTGTGAATTAGCAAGAAAAAATGATGTTGCCGTAGGATTTTCGTACAGCTCAGTCATAAGCAATAAAAATCCTGCCTTGATTATTGGAAGGATGATGCAGAATATTTCTTTATGCAAAAAATACAAAGTTGATACATTGATCACTTCATTTTCTTCAAATCCTTTTGAGCTAAGACAGCCTCATGATGTTTCAAGTTTGTTCAAGTTGCTTGGAGCCGATACAAAAACCAATTTCTAGGTAAAATTTTATATATGAAAAACCAAAAGGTTTTAATAGAAGATGTTTAGTAGGATATATACCCAACAATCATATTTACTTGCCTTTATCGTTTTGTACAAAAGAGGAAAAAATGGTGTTAAGAATTAAAAATAATTTTAATATTTTTCTAATTTTTACCCTATTCTCAATCTTAATATTTGTGTTGTCTCCCAATAATGTTGTTGGTGATATTTGTGATAATGATGGATATTGCAATGATAATTTTGGTGAGACAACTAGTAACTGTCCAAACGATTGCCCAGTACAATGCACTCCGCCAGAGCAATTAGATATATGGGGTAGAAATTATTGTGCGCTGTCATGTGGTGATTTAGCAGGTCCACGTCCAAATGCCTTATGTGCTTCATCAATCAATGACTGCAATCTTGAATACGGCCCAGGAAATTTTGAAACATTTCTTTCTTATGATTGCCAAGTATGCTGCAAGAAAACATTAGTAACAGTAAATGCTGACCATTCTCCAACAAATCCAGTTGCGACTAACTTTGTAACAATTACTGCAACAACTTCGCAGGCAGTTGGATTTCTAGATATAAGTGTAGGAAGAAGCATTAATATAGAAATATGTAAAGATTCCTCACGTTGCGAATTTATATTCAGGGCTGACCTTTATGGTACATCTTACAATTATTATGCAACAGCAAGATCGCAAAGCGGAACTGAATTAGGAAGATCAGAGACAAGAACAATTACATTAAATCAAGGACCAGGCGGACTTACATCAACTCCTAATTCTGTCAGCATAAGTGTTGGAGAAAGAAGAGAAAATCTAGCAACTATTTCTGAAGGCACTGGAGGACCATATAGTTTTGGAGCTGCTGATGCCTGTGACAGCGCAATTGCTTGGTGCGATCTGCTAGGTCCTAATAAAAATTCGCTCTATGTTGAAGGAAGATCAGTTGGCTCAACAAAAATTACAGTAAGAGATAGCGCAGGTAGAACTGTTGATATCCCTGTTACGGTTACTGCAACTCCAGCCCTTTGCAATGGCCAACCGCAGCCAACAACAGGCTGTGCATCGCCACGGACCTGGCAATGTGTGGGCAATGCATGGGAGTGCAGATCAGTTACGCCAACTGGATGTCCTGCATGTGATTCACAAGGACCTTATTATTCCCCTACTCAAAGCACTTCAACATCACGAGGAGCAGTAGAAAGAGCTATGTCGTGTCTGGAACCTAAGGGCTCGAGCATGGATTGTGTGGTTCAAATTACCGCAAGATTTGGTACAAATATACGAAGAATGCCGCGTTTTCCAAATTCCCAAGAAATTAGCCGTAATAAAATCATCTTGCCTGACGGGACTGGAGTTGATATTCTAAGAGATTTAGGAGATGATAATACGCTTAGTATATGGAGATGGTTAACTGAATCTGGTACTCCAACCCCTACAGGACCATGTAGTCTTGGCCCTTATACAAATCTTCTTACAGGATGGGACTTGGCAAAATTGAGAGACTGCAATGTTCAAACACCGAAGTACAAAGCTGGAAGAGTATTCTCGTTTTTTTCAACTCCACAATTAACAGATTCTGTTTTATCCAAATTAAGAGAAGCTAGCACGAACCCGACAAAAATAAGCAATGATGTTGTAAATTTTGATGTTGAATATGAGCCGGGCAAGAAAGTTGGCAAAGTTGATATTATCTATGCTATGGGAGCTGATGGAATAGGTCAAGCATGGCAATGGCGCGTAGCTGATGGTCAAGGCACTATCCAAAAATGTAATCCTGATGAAGATGCTTGTGGTTATTGCTCGGAAGAAACACAATGCCTTGTCAATCCGTTGGCAACAGAAAAACAGTGCATAAGTTCTGGAGAATATGTTGGAGACAATTATTGTGAGAACGGTCTCTGGAGCACAAGAACAAAATTATTGGCGTTGAGATTATTAGGCCTAGCACAATCAGAAGACCATATACTTTTCTGCGATGATAAAGAAAACACATTAAACAACCTGCAATATATAACCGATTCTGGCGAAGTGGCGTCTAGCATCATAAACAATCTTGATGCGAATAATTTCTGTGTTTTAAAGACCAAGGATAAAATTATAGTAGCAACCTCAATTAACAAGGATATTGAGCAGGTTAGAAACGGCTTTAATATATTTGGAGTTGCAAGTTGCAGTAATGCAAATTCTGATGGTAATTACTATTCATGTGACACATCCAATAAAGTTTGGTACAACAAAAAACTAAAAAGCGTAATGTATAGTGCAACATCCATAACTTTGGCATCGTCACAAACACAACCAACATCATTATCCGATATAATAAAAAACATTATAGACAAAATCAAGGCACTTATAACTAAGCCACCATTTGATGAATCTTATGTTAAATCTATTAAGAGATTTGACAAACTGTATCTGGCAAAGCAAGGGACAAAATCAATTAGGGGCGCAATGGAAGGTAAAAATTTGAAGAACGCATTTATAGAGTATATAAACTTTGATAAAATAAACATATGTAGTTACACAGATGGTTTCAACAAAGAAGGCAATTTTGTTTTATCAGGAATTTCATGTAAAAAAGACGGGAACAATTATTATGTATTGGCTCAAGGAAGCAAACTTACAAGCTTTAATCCTGAAAATATATGGGCTGATTTAACCGCAAAATTGAGATTAAAATGAAAAGGATGGTAAAATCACAAATCACAATGTTTATGATAGTTGGAATAGTCATGTTTATAGCAATAGGACTAGTTTTATATCTATCAAAGACTGTTGTCAAGAAATCAGGACAAAGCGCAGAAAAGAAAATACAAATAATTTCATCTGAGATACAACCAATCAAGGAATTTGTAACAAAATGTTTAAACAAGATTTCAAAAGACGCCTTGGTACTGCTAGGGAAACAGGGAGGCTATGTATATACAAACCAAGGAGGCACTCATTTACCGTTCTTAGATTCAGACGAAGGCATATTTTTTATCAAAAATAACAATGCTAATGTAGCCTACAATATAAGGCCGCTTTTATTTTATGTACCTCAACCCTATTCAACCTCAATTCCAGAATATCCATGGATAACCTTTCCATATAGCCCAGTAAATCAACAAATCAAGACATTTAACGGAATTTTTGGCGCGAGCAGCATGCCGTCCCTTAACTATTCTGGCGGACCACATTCTTTTCAAGCACAGGTAGAGACTTTTATAGATTCCAACATAGAAAAATGTCTAGATTTTAGCATATTTACGAATCAGGGATATTACATACAGATGTCAAAAACCAAAACAAAAATTATTATTGGGACAAAGGACATAAGTGTCAGTTCAGAAATACCATTGAAAATAACTAATACAAAAACACAGGAAAAACTTGAGCTAAAAGATTTCTCCACGGTTTTAAACGTTAGATTAAGTGAGATGTATTACTTTATCAAGGAGATTATACATAAAGATATAGGACAGATAACATTTAGCATCAAGGATTCTAATAAAAATTTTTTTAGCGTTAAAGTTATGGAAAATGTGTATAGAAATGATGATTTGGTTTCAGTTAAAGATGAGCAATCATTGATTTATGGTGAGCCATTCGAATATATTTTTGGAAGGAAGAATAGAGCGCCAGCACTTTATTATATTCAAGAGGATGTGTTGCAATTTGCGCCCGGCTATGTCATATACCCAGACGATATTCTTCAAGGATCAGAATTAAAAGCAGAAGATCCTGATGAAGATAGTTCAACAATCACAATAGAAGCACAGCTCCCTAATCCAGATTTGCCAACTGTATTGGACGGACCCCAGATAAAATTCAAGATAGAAGCAACTGATGGCTCGCTATCAGATTACCAGATTATAACAGTAAATAGAAAATGAGAAAAAAAATATTAAAAATATTTTTAGTTATTTTATTGCTTTTAATGAATTTGAGCGCCTATTCCCAATCAGACCAGCTTGGATGCTGCGCAAATACTGGTGCAGGTGTCTTAAGCTGTTCAGCGGACAGGCTGGTATTTCTGAATAATGAGTGCTGCCCTAGGCCAGAAAACAATTTTCAAAGCTACTATAAATCAGAGCAAAATCCTAGAGGTCCAATAAATTATGCAGATTGCGCATCAAACTTTTTTCATAATAACTTGGAATGCTCAGCTATAGCAGCCTGCGAAGTTGGATGTTGTTGCTCTGATATAGGGGGGTCTGTAAAGCCAGCCTCCCAATGTCAAGGCACTGGCTTGACATTTTTGAGGAGACAGACTAACTGCAATGAAATATGCGCAACACCTCAGTGCAACGACGGGATTGATAATGATAATAATGGATGCCACGATTTTGATAAAGATACAGGATGTGTAGGACCAGCAGATACTGCAGAATCTGGAGGGACTTGCTTGAGTGAAGGATTAAATTGCAATAACCCAAGCTATACCCCAAAGTTAACCAATTTCGAAGTCAATGGAGCCAAAGGGCAGAAAAAATTTATTTTAAGCTGGCAAGATGAATGCAAGAGCAATTCTTTATATTATGAAATATACAGATGTGAAGGAGTTGGCTGCACAAATTTCGAGCTTATTTCAACAATAAATAAAAATTTATTTGAAGACATATCAGAGAATTTGCAATTTGACGTAATCTACACTTTCAAGATAAAATCATATTATAATCTTCAATCAGCAACACCATCTGCTATAAAAATAGGCTCGCTTGGAAGTTTAAAATGCTTCAATCAGCTCACAGCAAATATTTTTTGCATCAATAATTCAGCATATTACTGCAATGCCTTAAATAACCTCATATCACAGGGAACAAAATGCTCTTCATCAGAAATATGCGTAGTTAACAATAATAAACCTTCTTGCTTTCCAAAATCAAAATGTGAAGAAAAAAAAGGAAATCCTCTAGGGCTGTATTATACCAAGGACGGTTGTGAGAGAGACAAATGGCAATCAACTGATTCTGAGAACTATAAGTACTGTTTCTATGACAGGTCTCATACAATTGTGGATTACTGCTTTAATTGTGATCCATCAATGTCATGTTATGATTACAAGACAGAGCAAGCATGCAAAAGCGATAATTGCAAGATAGGAAACGGAAACTGTGAGTGGAGACCATTAGCTACACAGCTTGAGATAGGGGCATGCGTAAACAAAAATACATACAACTGTGACTGGTGCGAAAAGAAAGGCACAGAATCGCTTGAAAACATAAGGGCATATAATGAGGTTTTTGACGCTTGCACAAAAGAAAAATCAGACGTTTTATCCACCCAGAATTTTATGTGCTACTTTAGAGACAGCAGGTCTACAAGCTGCGAAAAAATGACTTGTATAAACTATGCGCCAGAGCAATGCAGCAGTTCTGATATAAAGCATGACAAATTCAACAATATAGTAAACCCGTCTAGCGATCAATGCGGATTAAAGATCTGCCAGAACATAAACGATGCTTGCGTCAAAAACGCAGATGGAGACGGAAAGGCAGACTGCAGCGATGAAGAATGTGAGTCAGATTATTACGGGCCAAAGACGATTGCAACGGCAATCAGCAATAAAGGCAAAGTTGACAGCATAATATTACAAGTTTATGACAAAGTTAGCTTCAATACTTCATATTCTTTAGCTATCGGACAAAACTACACAACATACTTGTGCTTAGAGCCTTGTGACTTTAACGGACATCCTTACGGCACACAGACACAAAGCAGACGCCTTTTGGTAAGCAACCTAAACGTTTTTGACGGCAGTAACGGCAGCAAATTACTGCAGCTGAATGAAGGCGCAAATAGAGTTTTGTACTATTCCCAAGATCCAGCTAAAAACATAGAGCTCGTAAAAAGCTTGTTATTTGAAGCTTATGGCAATTCAACTGGGCCAAGGGTATCATCCTTTAACGTCACAGCGGGAAACTATGTTAATGAAAAAATATATGCCAATAGCTTGCAGCCAATATTTTATGTGAAATTTTTTGACCCCACAATTATTACTTATACAAGATTAACCAATAAAAATACAAGCTTTATCTATAATTTTGAAATAAACAACGAGCAAATCATGGAAAAAGAGCTTCTTGTTAGGCAGAATTTGCCTGTAGGAGAATATAAGTTCGAGCTTAATGCAAAAAATCAAAAAAATATTTTTATAGATCCTTTATTTACAGCTACTGTTGTGATAGATAATTTAAACCCCAGGTTTGATATCACACCTCAGAACGGAGAATTTTTAAACAAATCGATTGTAACAATAAAATTGAATTTTAATGAGGAAATAAAGTTAAATAATGTATCAATAAATTCTCAAGAAACTAAGCACTTATTTAAGACAGTCAACAATAAAATATTTATTGCTGAAATTAATCTATCCGATGGCAACAAAATTCTCAAGATTGATGCAAGCGACTTTGCAGCAAACAACATTGTAGGAACATCCTCATTTACAGTTGATGCAGACCCTACAAATATAAGATTATTAAAACCAAAATTCGGAATTTCACCAACATATACTTTTGACATCGAGATAGAAACAGATAACAATGCCAATTGCAGACATGAGCTTGACAATGAACTGGAATTTAACTTTATGAATAGGTTTAGTTTAACGACAGGCACAACACATACAATACAGAATTTTAATAAGATACAAACTGGAGATAACAGCTCACATAGGCTTTATGTGAAATGCAATAGCACAAGATATGGAATCCAGTCTAATTCACTTGGTATAAGTGTTGATACAACTCCACCACAGATAAAGAAGGCTTTTGCATATCCAAACCCCGTCATAGAGGATCCTATTAATACAACCTTAACAATTGAATCAGACGAACAGACTTTATGCAAATTTAGCCCGACAGCTACAAGCTTTGATACTATGGAAGGCAAATTTGACGATTTCGAAGAAAATACGTTCAAGGTCATCAATAGGCACTCATTAAATCTTAATAATCAAGGTAATTATTCTTATTTTGTTTTATGCCAGAATAAAGCAGGTCTAAACTCAGATTTAAAAATCATCAATTTCTCAGTAGACTTATCACGACAGCTTGTAATAGCCTCACATACTCCAGCCTTTTTCAATTCAACCGCTATAACGCTTGCAATACAAACAAACAAGAAAGCACAATGTAAATATTCCGAGATAGATTCAACTGCGCAAACCGGAACAGTATTTGGATTGTCTGGCTACAGCCATACAAAGGAACTGGTTCTTACTCCAGGAGAACACGTCTTTTATATACTATGCAAAGACCAATATCTTGAACAATGGTCTAATATATTCTCACTCAGCTTTAATATAGATATTACTGGACCGGTAATGTTGTATGTCAATGATACAAGCACAGATAATTTGCCGCCAGAAAAAACATGCAACACAGATAAACTAAGGGTTAATTATTTTGGACAAGACGCAGAATCAGGTGTTAAAGAGTATTTGTATACCCTACTAAAAGGAAATCAACCAGTAACTGGCGTAATAAGCTCATTCAGAGGTGGAGAATGGTTCTGGGTGGAAAACCTTTCATTGCAGGACAACACACAATACTTCTTCAGCGTGATGGCCAAGAATTACGCCAATCTGCTTGGCAACAGTAAAATCAGCAATGGCATAACTATAGATACTGCTTACTGCAAGCCTGCTGCCAAATGCGGAGACAGTCTGATAAACCAGGCAGGAGAAGAATGTGACACAAACACCTTTGGAGCAATAAGCAATTGCTTGAATTTCACTAATTTCCTAGGTGGAACATTAGGATGCACAAACTGCAAGCTGGACACATCATCATGCATCAAGATACCTGACTGCGGCAATAGACAGCTAGACCCAGGCGAATCCTGCGATAGCAACAATTTTGGAACAATTAATTCATGCACAAGGTTTAACGCATCATTTACCGGAGGCACACTAAAATGCACATCAACATGCCAATTAGACACATCTTCGTGCGTAGAAAAACCAAAATGCGGCAACAACTATATAGACATAGGCGAATCCTGCGACGGTACATATCTAGGACCGCTTAGCGAAAGATGTGTAGACTATAATCCATCAACATTCACTGATGGAAATATTTCATGCATCTCGTGCAGACTTGATACTTCAAAATGCCAAGGCGCACAAGGAACTTGCGGAGACGGCATCATAAACATAGGGGAGTTGTGTGACGGATCAAATTTCGGGCGGATAAATAGCTGTACAGATTACAGCGCATCGTTTGTAGGTGGCACTTTATCTTGCTCTGCATCATGCCAGCTTAACACATCAAGTTGCATCGAAAAACCAAAATGCGGCAATGATGCGATTGATTTAGGTGAAAGCTGTGATAGCAACAATTTAGGACCATTGACGGGAAAATGCGTTGATTACAGCTTTGACTTTAATGACGGCACACTGAAATGCACAAACTGCAAGCTGGACACAAATGATTGTCAGAAATCATCTACATGCGGAAATAACAGGCTTGATACAGGTGAATCCTGCGACGGCAGCAACTTTGGAAATATTACTGACATCAGCTGCAGCAATTATAAGAATACATTTTACAGCGGAACTTTAATATGCAAAAACTGCAGAATAATCACAGACAACTGCAACTCAAATGCAACCATAGCCCCAACCATAACCTGCAGAGACCGAGGAATCTGCAAGATAAACGAATTATGCAATGACAACTCTGACTGCGAGAGCAGGTTCTGTTATCAAAATAAGTGCGCAGCGCCTACCTGCAGCGACAATATAAAAAATCAAGATGAATCGGATATTGACTGCGGAGGCCCTTGCAACGAGAAATGCAATAACGATAAGTCCTGCAGGCTCAACAGCGACTGCATGAGCGGATTCTGTTACTCAGGAAGATGCAGCGATACTGAAATATGCTATGATGGAGTACTGAGCGCGGGCGAGGCAGACACAGACTGCGGAGGCCCATGCCCTGTTAAATGCTCTGAAGGAAGAAGCTGCATATTTGATGATGATTGCGCTGAAAGCTTACAGTGCGTCTCAAGCCAATGCAAAAAAATTGAAACTGCAGCTCAAGATTCTGATGGCGATGGATTGCCGGACGAATGGGAAATACAGAATGGATTGGATCCAAATGATCCAAGCGATTCAGAGCAAGATACAGACAGTGATGGCTTGACAAATAAAGAGGAATATGAGGTACAAAACACGTATGCTGCAAGCACAGATCCAAACAATGCGGACACAGACAATGACGGATATTCTGACAAGGAAGAATTGAAAAAAGGCACAGACCCGATAAATTCCGAGGACTTCCCAAAATCAAACCTTATGAGAATAATCCTGTTCATAGCTGGAGCATTAATCCTATTAGGGGGGTTTGGATACCTGGCTTATGTGGCAGCGGAAAAGAAAAAAGAGTCAGAGTTTATTGCAACAAGACAAACACCAAGGGTCATAATGTCCCAGCAAAGACAGATACCCGGGCAGCCAGTGTTCATACCCCGTCCAGTGCAGAGAACCGGACCAGCTCCAAATTTGCGGGCTATAGAATATCAAAGAGACCTCCAGAGAAAAAAGATATTTGGGACGTTAGGCAAAGAAAAGATACAAGAACAAGCCCGTAAATCTGAAGAATCCAAATTGGAAAAGTCAGAACAAAAAGAGGCAAAAGAAAAGCCAAAAGAAGCAGCAAAAAAGCCAAGGAAAGCAAAAATCAAAAAACAAAAAGAAGACGTATTCTTAAAACTAAAAGCTATGGCGCAAGAAGCAAAAAAGAAGCCGGATAAGAAAAATGTACCAAAATGAAAAAGGCACAGCTCTATGGGCAGATTTTTATCTATACTCTCACATTAGTCTTGATTTCTGTGATACTTGTTTATAGCTATGGTGCAATAAGGAATTTCAGGCAAAAAACCGAGGATATTGTAGTAATCAAGTTTCAGAAGGACTTAAGAAATGCCCTACATTCAATAACTAACGACTATGGTTCTGTCTCAAGGAAAGAATTTCAATTAAGCGGCGATATAACACAAGCCTGTTTTGTCGAGAGCGTCGAAGCTTTTGTCAAATCCAGCCCGATAAGCAATCTGCCATCGAATTCATTGAATGGCATTGTAAAAAACAGCATAAAGGATTCTGACAAAAATGTATTTTTGCTCGGGGACAATTTAAAAACCTCATTCTTTGCAGGTAATATATCCGTAGACAGGGATATTCTTTGCATACAACCCCATAGCAACAAGATAACACTAAGATTAGAAGGCAAAGGAGATTATGTGGTGCTAAGCGAGTGGGAATAAGATGAGAAATAAAAAAGCTTTTGAGATACAATTCAACTGGATATTTGTGCTTATTGCCGGAGCTGCTATTTTGATATTTTTCACCTCAATTTTAATTAAGCAAAAAAACATCACGCAATCATCAACAAATATAGAGATGCTCAAGCAAATGGAAAACATCATAGCAGGAGCCAGCGTAAGCACAGACACAATAGTGCCTTTAGAAATCCCTAATTTTGAGATAAAGATAAGCTGCAACAAAGTCTCTATAGGGTCGTCATCAATCCAGTATCAGAACTTGATTTTATTTGCACCAACATTGATTAAGGGCAACAAGATTGTAACTCAGACACTTGCTTTTAAAGAGCCTTACAAGTCCACAAATTTGGTATTTATCACAAGCACACAGGCAAAGTACATCCTGGTTGGAGGAGACGCGTTATTTAAGGAAATAAATAAGACGCTTCCAGCCGAATTAGACATGGAAACTTTCGCGCTGTATGACCCATCAAAAATAAAAAACTCAAACAATTACAAAGTAAAGCTCATTTTTTTTAATGTGAATTTCCCTTCAAGCGTTCCGGATTTGCCAGACTCTGATGTAACAGCTTTAAGGGTAACTGGTGATATAGAGAAAGGTACTATAGATTTTTACAAAAAAGATGGAAAATCATTCACTTTATCAGAAAATTCCGCCTATATAGGAAAGTCGTCGCTGATTGCCGCAATATATGCAGAAAATTCTGAGATTTATAGATGCAACATGAACAATGTCTTTTCGAAAAACAGCCTTGTCACACAAGTCTATAAAGGCAAAATGGGGGAATTGATGACTAAGTCCGTAAGGCCAGAGTGCAAACAGGTTTATGCTGGTTCATTGCCTTTTCTGAACAAAATCGAAGCAGCTTCGTCAAAACTTGCCAAAGCTCCAAAAATTGAATTGCAGGACATTAATGATATCTCAAGCGCATCAAGATCGCTGATAACACAAAACAATGACGCCAGGAAATTTTCATGCCCAACAGTATACTAACAGATGAATAAAAAATCCCAGATACAAACTTTTGAAACAATAGCAGTTCTCTTTATATTTTTTATATTGATTGGAATAGGTGCAATTTTCTATGTAAGGATATACAAAAGCAATCTTGAAATAACAAAGTACGAGTATTCCCAGTCAAAATCAGTAACTATTGTGCAAAGAGTCATGTTTATGCCGGAACTTCAATGCAGCGAAGACAAAGTTGTAAAAGACAACTGCATAGATATACTAAAGCTTGAATCAGCAAAAAATGTCATTATTTCCAATGAAATATATTATTATGACTTATTGGAATTCAGCGAGATAAATATAACACAGGAATATCCAAGCTCTGCAACTATTCCTAAATGGACAATATACTCAAGGAAAATAGAAAATCCCAGAAGCAGCTTTTTAACTTATGTGCCTATTTCTCTTTACGACCCAATAACAAGAACGTACGGATTTGGAATTTTAAGCATAGAAACCCTATCAAAATGAGAAAAGGACAGATGGAAATCATAGGTTTGGCTATAGTTATAGTTATCATACTTATTGGCACAGTAATAGCTCTAAGGTTTCTTGTTTTTAAAAAGCCAGAGAGCACAAGAGCAAGCTTTGTCAGCGCAGAGCTGGCAAGCAACACAATCAACACTTTTTTAGAAACCACAGCTGTAGAGTGCTCAAAGGTTAAAATGGAAGAGCTGATACAGGACTGCGCGCAAGGAACAGAAAGGATATGCAGCAATGAAAAGGGTGCTTGCGAATTTTTAAGGGATGCTGCCGACGAGATTTTCACAAAAACTTTCAAAAAATGGAAAACCAAATACAAGTTTCTTGTTTATGTTAATTCAGAATATCCCTTTGTTGATTTGGAATCTGGATGCACTGAGCAGCAAGAAAAAATATCAGAGACATTTTTTGTTCCTGTTACCGCAGCTACGGTATCTGTTAAGCTAGATATTTGTAAATAAAGCGGCAAAATAGTAATAAACAATACTTAAAAAATATAAAATTATAGACATGTTATAATGTTTACATTGACACAGGTCGCCTATTTAAAATTTGTAAATAAAAAGCGATATACCAGATTCAAACCCAAATATTTAAATATAACTTGCTTTATAGTTTGTTAATAATCAAAAGAGGATTCAAATGGCAAAAAAGGGACAAAGCATTTCTATCAACACGATCATAATCGCCGCAATAGGGCTGGCAGTCTTAGTTGTTCTATTTGCGATATTCACAGGCAGGCTTGGAAAGTTCACATTGGGGGTTGAAGCAACAGACACCTGCGAACAGAAATGCATAAGCCTTAACATGGATCCCGGAAATAATCCAAGCTCAGATTCAAAAACATGCTCCCAAGGGCAGTATATAGCTGGTTCTTACAGCGATGGAAAATATGGATGCTGCTGCACGCCAAAAACCTAATCAGATGATTTTCTATGTTTAAGAAGTCACAAAGCATTTCTATCAACACAATCATAATAGCAGCGCTGGGATTGGCTGTGCTTATTGTCTTATTTGTGGTTTTTACAGGCAGATTCGGCAAGTTCGGAGAAGGGGTAAAGGAAAGCTCGCTTACCTGCGAAAAGGGATGCCAGACTGTGGGATACAGCCAGGGCTTTTACAGACCAAAAGATAGAGGTGAAGGTGTGGGAGAAACATGCATCCCCGGCAAATACGAGGATGTACCTGAAGGCCAGGTTTGCTGCTGTTCTTAGTTCTTAATACAAATATTTATATAGGTGGTTTTTAGGGAATTCTTGAATGGCAAGAAAGAAAATTAATTCTTTTTTTTTGAATAAAAGAGGGGAGGAAGAAACTCCTACAACAAGATACATTGCTTACTGGATCCTCATTTTTGCTTGTATTATAGCAATGTGGTTTATTGTTAAAGGGATAATAAGCAAATTATTGACGCTTTATTGAAAATGGCCAAAAATAAAAAAGGAGGGATGGGTGTCATAATCTCAATAGTACTGATTGTTGTAACTTTTTTCTTTTTTGGCCCGTTCGTAAAAGAACTTGGAGCTGCCATGCTTAAAGGAGGAGAAAAATCTGCATGTTCATTATCTTTGATTTTGAGTACAGAATCAAAATGTCCGCCTAAGCAAGTTCAGATATTAAAAGACAAAGTAGAAGTAGATAGCAAAGAATTTCTGGACAAAGGCAAGCTTGACACCCAAACTATGGCAAAAGAGGCACTGGCAAGAATGCTTGTGGAATGCAGACAAAGCAGCCAGTTATTTAGCAGAGAAAACCTCATATCTGATGAGATTGTTTGCTATGAATGCTTTAAGGTAAGCATAAGCCCTGATGCAGGAACCTTTTCAGATCTGACGCCATACTTAAGGGAGTCCAAACCAACTGGTATTAACCTTGATAAGACTTATCTTGAAATATTGACAAGGGATTCAGAGCATCTAAAAGCTTATATGGAATTTGGCATGGCAAAAGGACTTGCGCCTTCCGCATCCACATTTACTTTCCAGCCCGGTAAAGATTACACAATATTTTTTATGGGCATAAAGCAAGGAGAAATAACGAATATCTGGAATTCCATCAAAGATGTTGTTACATTTGACTTTCTCGGTTTTGTAAGGGGAAATGATGCTTATTTTACTTACGCAACAGAATCATATAAAATAAGCCAAGTATGCGACAGGAAAGTCAATTGAAAATGAACAATAAAATATTGCCGAGGAACAAAAAAGCAGCGTCAATGGGCTTCAGGTTCCTTGTTGTTCTTGTTATTACAATGGTTTTTGTACTGATATACCTGCTATGGCTCAGAGATTACAGGATATTCGGGGAAAACCTGGCAGACTATGCAATATGTAAAAACAGCAATATAGAGAATGCCAAGTTAAAATTAAAAATAGGCATAAACAGTTTTGGGATAAAAACCGGAAAGCAGGTCATTGATGAAAGAGTTGGCAATAAGTGCAAAACAGAATATGTAAAAGTGCCAAGCAATAAAGAATTGGATTTTATATCCAGAAAAATGGCTAATTGCTGGGATATGTACCTCGAGGGAAAAGAGGAACTATTTGATACAGAGGACAACAATTATTGTGCGATATGCTCCGTTTCGACTTTTGAAGATAAAAAACAACTCACTGGATTGACACAATATCTTATAGAGTACGACGCACCAGGCAAGAACAAAAAATACTTTGATTATCTTACAAGAACAATTGTGACAAATGATATTTATCAAGAAATTGAAAACGCCGATCTGAATGATCTTTATACTATTGACACTTCAAATCCTTTGGCTGTAATATTTGTAATGAGCAAAAATGCCTATCCTGATGGAGTTTTAGAAGCAAGCTCTGTGACTACAGGGGGAATTGGTGCTATTGCAGGAGGCGCTGTCGGTGGCTCACTTGTAGTCGGTCTACTTATAAAATCAGGCATTGGGTTGTGTGTTGGAGTTCCTTTAGTTGGTTGTCCTATAGGAGGCTTGTTGGTAGGGGTTGGTACATTGGCGGGGGCAGGAGTATTAGGCATAACAGGCTATCTTATTGGCTCGCCATATGAACCCGATAGAGACACTAAAATATTGCTATGGCCCTATACAAATGAGGAATTAAGCCAGCTCAAATGCACTATACTGGAAGGCAAAGATAACCTGGAGATTAAAAAGTTTTAGGAAAGTTTTATAATGTTGATTATTGAAGATAAGCAAATGACAATAAACAAAAAAGGAATGGAAGGCTACGGAACTCTTTTGAGCTGGATTATTATAATAGGTATAGGTATCCTACTTTTGGTTACAGTTGGCATATTATTTACTGATGTCGGAAGGCCAGCATGGACATCAATAAAAGAAGCTTTAGGCTTTTTTGCATAAAATGAAATTTTATCAAAAAGGATTTGAAAATTGGAGTTTAGTCGTTAAAATCGTCGTTCTCACAATAATATTTGTTTTTGTATGGAGTATTTTGGAAGGAGGAGTCAGGAAAGGTTTCAGTGCAATCATCAACCCACTCAAAAAATGGGCAGGCCTAGAGACAAAAGAAGATTTAGAGAGGCAGAAAGAAGAGGAGAGGGTTAAAAGTGAGCTTTTGTTGAACGCAGAAAAGGTTTATACGGATATGGCTGATATGCTCAAGGGCTGCATGAACGCCGATAAAGCATGCAGTTGCGGATTTTTGGACTTCACAAAGCTTAACACTTATAATATACTTTTAAGGAATGAAAGAACAATCCAAACTTTGGTGCTTACAGACAAAAATAAGGTACCATTAAAATCCAACAAGGTAGGGACATTTCTGGTTTTGCACTCTTCCGTCCCTGGTCCGTTTAGCGATGATCTTATCACAAAACTTGACAACTACCCTAGACAAACAAATTATATTTTATTCTCCCAAGATAAAATAGAATTTAACATAGGGGATTCTGGCGAATATTCTGTAGAAAAAGAAGGAGATTTATCCAAAGTATTTTTTAGAAAAGTTACTAAAGATGTTTTTGTTGCCGAAAATTTTGATTCGCAACTTAGAAGGTGCTCCATTAGTCAAACATGAGCAGATACTCCAATTAAGCATCAGCCAATAGCAATGTATTAAAATAAGTGCACAAATATATGAAAAATGAAAGCAAAAAAATCTCAAGGCTTATCAGTCAATACAATAATAATTGCTGCACTTGCTTTAGGGGTATTGATAGTTTTGATAGTTATATTTACTGGCGGCATAGGAAAAACCTCGCAAAACTTAGGGAGTTGCTTAACTAAGGGAGGAACATGCCAAAATCCAGATGGAACATGTCCTGAAGGTTATCCAATAACAATCTTTGTTTCAGGCGACTGTGAAAAATCGAAAACAAAAAATCTATGTTGCATAAAAGCCGAAAATGAAGCTCAAAATAAAAAATAGCAGGGCAGAATCAACAATGTGGTTTATCCTTGTAGGAGCCATCATAGCTATAGTAGTTGGAGGAATATACTTGTACGTAATAAAAGGAGGATTATCTGCAGGAAGCAAGAATGTAGGATACTTATCAAGCTGCGGGAATCAAAAAGGTGTTTGTAGAACAACAGATACAAATTCTGATTCAGAAACTTGCATTTTCAAAGCAGGCTGCCCTTATGATGAAAATGGTGATGGTACTGTATCTGATCAGGAAAAAGCCAAGGGAAATTACTGCTGCATTTCTAAAGAGACATAAAATGCGAAATTTTTTTTCCTTAAAGGATAAGAAGGGACAGGAAGGCAGCGGTACCTGGGGCATGAAGGAAATTGTAATATTAGTTCTTTGTGCTATTGGGGTTTATATACTTCTTAGCGTTGGTTCCACCCTATATGCAGCAACCATTTCACAAAAAGACGAAGGATCAAAGGCAAATCTGAACAGACTTTATAATAATGTTAAAACATTGCTCGAGAATAATGAGCCAAGAGCGTATATTGAAGATAATTATTTTCTAGGTGAAGACAGGATAATGGTTGGTTTTGATTCTAATTGGGATAACTCCAAGAAAATCATAGATGTTCCATCGTGGCCAGATTCCAACATTTACAAGCCATCTTTATGCGGCACATCAGCCTGCTTGTGCCTTTATTCTGATGATTGGGATCCAAAAACAGCCCAAAACAGAAATAAAGGTGTATTAGAGTGCAGAAGTGAAGCATTTGCCGACAAAAATATTATATTTTTCAGCGAAGGAGGCAGTATACAACCAAAGACTATTGGAACGCAGAGACTAGATGCGAATGGCAACTATCTTATTTTTTGCAATGGCGAGACCGACAAACTCGCCTGCGCTGGCAATAAATGGGAAGTCCAGAATATTTATATTGAAAAAGAATACAAAAAAGATGAAAATAAGTATTACATCTACATCTCAAAAATAAATAAAGACAATCCAAATGATCCTGCAACAAGGAGGAAACAACATATAGACTCTTCTAAATAACAAAAAGGTTTTATATACCATTCAAGATATTCATTTCTATGGGTTTCGGTAAAATAAAGATGTTCAGAGGCAAAAAGGGAATTTCTGACGAGGTTTTTTTTAATATATTCGAATTGATACTGGCAGGGATAGTGATATTTTCGCTGTATAATTTTATTAATGACGTTTCCGAGAAGACAATATTCGAGAAGAATTACATTGCAAGGGATATGGCATTATTGGTAAACACCCTGTATGCAGCACCTGGCGACGTTTCTTATATTTACAATGAGGATACTGACAAATTCAAGTTTGTATATGGTTTTATGCCTAATAAAGTTGAAGTTTATGAGAAGGAAGAGGCTTTGCAGCAAAACCACCCATTCTACCCATTTGCTGAAAATAAAAAAATGATGTTTGACTATGGTACTATAGAATACAAAGAAGATTCAAGAATAAGGTTTTCAAAAGACACAGATGGCATAACAATAGCCGAAACCGCAGTTCATGGTGCAGTCTCTTGACAAATAAAATGAAAAGAAAAAAAAGAGGAGAAGTATCTTCAGAAGTGATTTATTTCATACCTAAGATAATCTTCCTCACAGCAGTTCTTTTTGCAGTCGTGATTTTAGTCAAGAAATTCATAATCACTACAACTGACATAAGGCCCGTAGAGTCAAATATACTGGTGAGGAGGCTTCTTTACACAAATGACGGCCTGTCATATTTTGACAGCCAGCTAAACAGGGTTTATCCCGGAACAATTGATTTGGAAAGATTCAAAACATTAAGCCAGTCTAATCCGAATGAACTTGACAATTCTATCATAAATTACGAGGACGGCGACACAATAATATCGGCAAAAATAACGTTGAAGCAGCAAGACAAGGAAAACATCATAGCTTACTACAATAAGGACAGGTTTGACAAATGGGAGCCAAGGGTTCTGCCAGGAGTCAGAGGAGGAACAGGAAGCGTAAAGGCATTCAAAGAACAGCAATATATTTTGATAAAAGAAAACGAAAAAATATCACCAGGCATTTTGGAATTTTACATGATAAGCTAAAATGATTCTAAAACAAAAAAAAGGGGCTATAGCGCCGATATTGCTGGATTTTTTGTCATATATGATTTTTATAGTGATTATTATGATTTTTTATCTTCTGTTTACACTGCTGGCACAAAACATGGATAATAAGATAGAAGGACTGCAAATGCAGGCAAAATCTAATTTGGTGCTTATTAACTATCTGAAAACTCCCGTAAATGTTGATGGAGAAGAAATCACAATTGCTGAGCTTATCAGACTGTGGCGCATAGAACCTGACAAATATGCAACTATTTTGGAGACAGCCTCTGTTGAAATTCTTAACAAAATGGAATATGAATATAAAAATCCAAATGCAGATAACATAGTTGTGAGGGGATTTGATGTTATTGTAAACAGCGAAAAGAAAGAAGATAATTCTCTCGACCACTTATTAAGTTTTGAGTCAAAATCATTTCAAAGCGGTTTTGCACTTAATGAATACGGCGGATACGGCGGCCCGGGAATGATTCAGGCAGAGCAATTTGTCCCGATATCAGAAAATAATCATTTATATTTAGTGCTGATGGAGAGCCAAAAAGCAAAATGAAAAATAAAAAAGCAGCCATGCCTTTTAACATGATCATAGTAGTGATGACGGCAGTTATTCTTGTTTACGCATGGGCGCAGCTGAACTACAAATACAATTCCTTTAATGAAATTATAGGAGAAAAGCAGTATAAGCTGTTGGCAGCCTATAATAAAGGCGAGAATGCACTTCTTTACATAGATTTATCAGCAAAATACTCCCTGCAACAGGCAGTTTATGATTTAGCCAAAAGCGGAGGAATTCAGGAAATAAGCGACATAAGCCTTGACGAGCCTTCTGCTACTTGGGAATGCGGCGAGTATTACGGAACCAATGTGTGGCTTGAAGTGAAGAAAAGCGACGGAAAATATAATGAAAAAGAATGCTTTGATGAATCATCTGCAAGAAACAATCTTAAATACGGCTTCGACAAGAAACTAAACCAATTCCTTGCAAATTATCCTGAGAAAATCCCTACAAGCAACTATGACTATGAGATTAAAGGCAATCTAGAAGTACTCGGCATCGCAAAAGAACAGATGAAGATAGACATTATCGGAAAAATAAAACAGGATTCAACAAAAAAAGGCGAATCGGCAAAGATTGGAGAATACTCTATTAAACCTTCCTTCAGGGCAGAGATAGACTACAACATAGATGAGGAATACGGCAGTTTAAAATATAAGGCAAAGCAAATCATTGAGGAATGCAAAGCACAAGACATGGAAAAATGCCTCAAGGAAAAATCAACAGAGATTGGATGGAACTGCGAGGAAACAGAGAAAGACGTGCTTTATGATTTCATTCACAAGCTTGATGACTGCATTAACTACAACGGCAGGGAAATATTGTGCAAATTTTCCTTTGACAAAAAAGAATTCCTGAATAAGGTAAAATCAGAAAGAAATTTTGAAATCAAATTATCCAATTCGCCCGGAAGAGTCAAGGCAGAGATGTTTGAAGACGGGAAACTAATTGCAACAGACTTCATCAATATAAAAAAATTAGCTTATACAGACAATGTTAAATATGAAGGAAAAGATGTCAATTCAATCACAATAAAGGTAAAATATTCTGATGGAAACCCAATAGTCGAGGAGGCTTATGCTTCAACTCCTGAATCCGCAAAGCTTGATTTAAGCAGGACTTTCCATATTTACAAAAAAAATGAAAATGTGAATTTCATTGATTTAAGTGTTGAGGGTTTGTTCAGGGCATCAGTTCCCTCAATAAATCTTCCTGTTACAAAAGGAATAAAATTCTGCGCAAAGACAGGCAAGCAGATTTTCGCTTACGACGAATCCGACAAGGCTGCAAAATTGAGAGACTTGGATTACAGATTCTCAATAACATTCCCAAAATCGCCCCCAATTCCTATACAGAAATTAGAGGCCTTTGACGCTTTGAAGTCGGAAAATTCCGCAATTCTTGTATGGGACAAGCCAAAAGACGAAATCGACTCTTATTCAATATATTCTTCTGAAAAAAATTTTGCAGATATTAAAATTGAAAATATTATCAAAGACGGAGATATTAAAAAAGTTAATATAGGCTTTAATAACAAGATTGATATAGAAAGTATAGATTTAAAGAACTGCAATATAGAGGTCCTAGGGAACCCGTGCAAATATTCAATTTACGGAAATTTGCTTCAATTTAACAAGCTGTATTACTGGAAATCTAAGGACAAATACTTCTATGTTTTAAGAGATGTCTTAGACGAGAAAGAGCATAGTTTTGCAGTTGTCGCTGTTAATAATGCAGGACAATTAGACAATGACAAGTCAATTGAAGGAAACACTTATGTGCTTAGCGAAGGCGGCAATTTTATCAAATTCTTGCCTGTTGATGATTTGGCGCCTAGTAAAGTCACAGAATTAAACAAGATCAAGACTCCTGATGGAAAAACAAAAATCACATGGAAGAGGCCTTCAAAAAATATTGATGGCAGCAACTCAAATGATTTAACAGGCTACAAGATTTATTTCAAGAAATCGCTTTCAGCCATAATTCCGCAGCTTGAACCAGGTCACCAGGTAAAGCAGATAACCTCAGCTGACGCAAAATGCGACACTATTTCTTTATATTGCGAGTATTTCATTGAGAATATTGCCAATCTGGAGAAAGGACAGTTTTATAATTTTGCAGTCACCGCAATAGATGAAAAAGGAAATGAATACAATCTGGAAAGCGAAAGAGTTTCTGTACAGATAGATTAATTAAAGATCTATATTTAATTTTACTTCTATTACATTGTAGCCCCCAATAGAAAGATTTAAATATATGTAGCCCCCAACCCACTGGCTATGGTATATATAGAAAAATACAAGATAAAAGGAAGAACCTACTTTAAGCTAGTTTATACTGCAAGAAAAGGCAGGAATATCATTCACAAAAGAAAGTACATAGGCAAGAAATTGCCTCCAAAGGAAAGGCTGGAGCAATTGAAAACAGAATTTCTTAAAGAGTTGCACAAAGGCAGGTACAAATACCTCTCGTCAAAAGATGCCGAGAGCATAGAAAATAAGAGATTAATCTATAAGGCTGAAATCAGGAAATTAAGCCATATAGAAAAGGAAAAGCAGACGAAAGAATTCATCATTAGGTTTACCTATGACAGCAGCAAACTGGCTGGAATTCCTGTGACATTAAGGCAGACTTCTTTAATCTTAAAAGAAGGAATCATGCCAAAGGACATAAAAAGCCTGAGAACAGCAAGAGA
>CAZLGX010000001.1:0-29988 GCA_964559395.1 uncultured Methanosarcinales archaeon | reverse complement strand
AAGAGCTTGCAGAAGAGCTCGAAGCGAAAGGATATGATGAGTATAAGGAGTTTGAGGATAATATTAATAATCAATCCTGAAATGGAAACATTTATATAGGATTATACTCATTGTACTTATAAGTAATTATAGGTGTTACATGTCTGTCAGATATAGCAAACATGCAAGAGAGCAAATGGTTGCTAGGGGAATATCAGAAAAAGATGTTCAAGAAGCAATAAATAGGGGATCCAAATCTCTCCAAAATCCCAATAAAATATTATCTCACTACAAGTATTTTTGTGTTGTATATAAAAAATATAGAAATGATATTTTTGTAATAACAGTGAAACCAAGGTGATTAATCATGAAGTGCCCAATGTGTGGAAAAGGAAATCTATTCAAAGGAAAAATCAGCGAAACTATGTTTGGTGTGTATTTAGGCGAGTTTCCAGCTGAAATATGCAGTAAATGCCATGAATCTTTTACAAACGAAAAGACTACTCAGGCAATTGAAGATGCAGCTAAAGAAAAAGGGATTTGGGGATTAGGCAAAAAAACCAAGATAACAAAAACTGGAAATTCGTTGGCAGTTAGAATACCAAAAGAAATTGCAAAATTCTTGAATTTAAAGGTTGGTAAAGAAGCATATATACATCCTGAAAAGAATAAAATTGTGATAGAGGCTTAAAATGCAGCAAACAAAGGAAATTATAGTAACTTTGACTGATAAAGCAGCCAGCAGAGTCAAGCAGATGCTTGAAAAGGAAAACAAGAAAGATTATGGCTTAAGGATAGGAATAACAATGGGCGGCTGTTCAGGGTATATGTACGACATCTCTTTTGAAAAATCACCAAAAGGAAATGATACAGTGATCGAAGACAAAGGAATTAAGATATTCATGAATCAAGAAAGCATTGTTTTTATGAAGGGCTCAACTGTTGATTATAAAGATGCTTTGCAAGGAGCTGGCTTCAAAATTGACAATCCGAATGTTAAGAGAACCTGCGGATGCGGGCATAGTGTTGGGTGAATCCTTATCTTATCCCCCTAAATGCTTTTTCTACCTTCTCATTTGAATAATCTATCCCTATTAAAGTACTTTTTATTTTATTCTAGAATGATCTTATTGTTTCATTATGATATGTTTGCCTTTATCAAAAGTTACGCTAAATAAATCCAAACCATCAAGTCTTCCAAGAACTGGCCTTACATCGTCTGTGTCAGCAATTACTATATTTGCATCAACTTCTTTACGAAAAACTTCTAATCTTACCTTATGAATAAATCCGATTACAACAGCGCTAGTGGCGATTCCCTTAATTTCTATATACTTTCCTGTTGTGATATCACCAACAATCATCTCTCCTAAGTATCTTGGCAGTAACGTTATATCGGCGCCAGTGTCTGCAAGCGCATCATAAACAGGTATCCACGTATTTTTTGTTTTTGAATATACTTTTATTGCAACAAGCGGCCTGGGTATTATTCCGAATATGCTGCTTTTCTGCTGTGAATAAGGAATCTTCATCTTAGCATATCAGAACATCGTCTTGGCTATTCCAAGCTATTCCTACTTCTTTGCTTGGATTTTTTTCTTTTATTTCCCAATATTTATCTTTTGGATTTAGCCCTCTCCAAACTTCTTTGCCATCTACCTTGATAACATACTCGTATTTCCTTAGAACTTGTTTTATTTCCTGCATTTTGCTCACTCTCGGTTATTAACAATCTTCTTACTTTATAAATCTTATCACTCTAAAATTCCCAAATCCCTTTCAAGATCCTCATTGGAATAAGCTGTCCAGTCAATTCTACCTTCTTTCGCTAAATCCAGCATTTCCCATAAAGACACTTCGCATTCCTCAGCGGATTTTCCTATTGAAATTTTATGTTCTCTAAGCTTTTCCAATGCGTTTTGTAATTTCCAGGAGTTTACAGCTTTAACTAATAGTCTCATTATCGCTTCTGAGCGGTCTGCCTGCCAATTCTTCTCTATAATGGATAAATCCTTAAGTATTGACTTATCCAACCTAAGTGATATGGTAGTTGCCATGTGAAAACTTTATTATAATTATCTTATTCTCCTAAACTCTTCTTCTATTTCTTTATTTGAATAACCGCTTTTTACCAACGCAGCTTTAACCTGTTGTTTGCTGTAGCCTTTTTTTAGATTTGTTCTTATGTAATTCCTAAGTTGATTACGAGTTCCTTTATTACTATGATAATGATGGAATATTGACAAACTTATTACTAAGGCAAGCAATGTAATGCTTAAGAATATCAACAGAGGATTATATTTCTGCTGCATCTTGGTTTCTGCAGTTGTTTTGCAGAATTCCGCAGTTTGTTTTACGCATTTGTTGTTCAAACACCTTATGTCTCTGTAAGTCGAACCGTTATCGCAAAACTTTAATTGTCCGCAGTCATTGTCGGTATAGCATTGAATATCTGATTCTTGGCAGTCTTGAGGACAGTAATAATTATTTTCATCTTGCTCGCACGAATTATTTGGCACACATTTAACGTCTACAATGTCAGCGTTTGATAAATAAGTTTGAGTAATAGTCATAGCCTTTGTTTGATACAGATTATAGGCTCCAACTTTGTTGACTTTGATTCTGTAAACTATTCTCTTTTCCTCCAAGGGAGCTAGCATTATGTCCCATGAATATCTCTGCTCTTTTGTATCGCCAAAACCTAAGTATACTGTCTCGACAGTGCCAGGCTCAACTGGAACTGCGTTCTGATCAATTCTTTCTATCACGATCAACTTCTTCGTAAAATTCTCAGCATTTTTCAGAATTATTTCAACACTTAATTCACTTCCTGCAGTAATCTCTTTCGGATAATTTTTTATTATTTCCACTTGAGCGTAAGCTAATTGGATCAAGCACAAGCATACAATCATTCCAAGTAATATCTTACTTTTCATGTTAACAGCTTCCATTTACTTGTATCGTATCTTTTTCTGAGCATCGATATAGGACATTACTAACGCACTCGGTGTCTCCTATACCATAGCACCTATCGTTATAAAAGCATCCGGAACAGCACGGGCCTACAAATGATATCTGTTCGTATCCAGTGCACTGGTATCTATTGTTTGAAATACAATCTGTTTCTCCAAGTCTGTAACATTTTCCATAGTATTGGCATCCACAGCACCCTGTTGTTGGTCTTATATCATTCAGCCCGAAGCAAGTATATTCCTGATTTCCTATACATTTTTTTTCACCAACCGGATAACAAGATTCTTCGTAGACGCAACCTGCGCAGCTTTCTTGATTGGGGCAAGGCCCAATCGGTTTAGCACCATCTTGTCCGGTGCACTGCCATAGCTCATTTCCTATACAGCCAGTTTCACCTGGTGCATAGCATCTTCCTTCATACTTGCAGCCTCCAGGACAGCATATGTCAATCTTTTCTACCTTATTCGGGGCAACGCACTGCCATAATTCATTGCCTATACACTCGGTTTGACTGGTATTGTAGCATTTATTGTTGTAAACACAGCCTGGGCATTGGTCGCAAGCGCCTTTCTGTTGAATTTTATTTTGTCCGATGCACCTATGATATATTCCGTTTACACATTCCCTTTCCCCAATGTTGTAGCATCTTTCATTATACACACATCCATTACATACATTAGACTGTACATACGGCAAGCCTTCACATCCATACACTTCTGATTTCGAAGGACATGCGATTATACCATTGTCATTATGACATTCAACCCATTGCCGTTGGCACCAATTTTCATGATTTGTTTTATCCATCAAATAGTTGGTAATTAAAATGTATTTTAGCTCCAGAGGTAACTTAACTAAAACAAAAGCGTGGAATTGACTCTGAACTGTCATAACCTCATTGCTTTGATAGCCTGCCTTTCTTAACAGAGTGGTCAATATTCCTGAATCGAGCGTGCAGCCTCTTACCCTCATTTTCTCAATAGACAAAGAAGTTGGAATGTATAATGATGATATGCAGGAGTTACTCTGAAGGTCGGTATTTGAAAATTTTAGATTAGTGTTACAAGGCAGTTGATTCAGTATATTGCTGATTGGAGAAGTATAACCATTTCCTAAACCACCAGGCGAATCACATCTGCCATAGAAAAGTCCGTTGCTATTTGTTATTTGGTCACAAAACCATTTCCATTCTGGATAATATTCCGAGGCGCAGCAAACACCGCCGCTGTGCGAGTTCGGATTATATTTTCCAAACTCTGCACTCTTGATAAGATAAAGTCCTTCGCATTTTTTCGGGTTTCCATTTGAATTGGCTTTGGCAAAACTGCATTCTACATCATTCTTATTGTTATTTTCACAGCAATCAACAGCTTCCTGAACATATTTGTCTATGGTTGCAGAGCAAACCTCATAATAAGCGCAACTATCAACATCACCATAGTAATGGATATTATCATTAAAGTCTGTAAACTTGATAGACATATCTACTCCACCAGTATTGGGCCAGTCACCTTTGCATATAGTATCAGGAGGGTAATATTGCGAATTAGTATTTTGGCACGGTCTTATCGGATTGCCTATACATGGGCCCAAATCTTGCGGGTAATTGGGATTGCAGTTGCTTTCGAATTCAGTTCCCTGAGATGAAGGTAGCACAATATCAGTCTTTATGCAACTTTGGAAGATTGCAGCATTAATTACTGTATAAGCATCGGTTGATCCGCGTTCTGGCTCAATAGCTCCAGTCATGTGTCCAATCTCATGCAGAATTGATACTAGCTTAAGATTCCAGCTGAAATCAAACCAAGATGTACAAATTGTAATCGTATTCCTATCAGGATCGAAATATGCGGACCTTTTTTCATCACATAAATCATGAGGATAAGGTCCTGCTAATCCAATTCTTCTTTCTCGCAACACTCGACTAAATGCATCTCTGGCACTGACACCTGCTTTACTGAGAAGCTCCTCACATTCATTCCTATTAAGAAGTGCGTCATATGCTGCCAAGACAGCTCTTCGGCTGCTTCCTAAGTAATCAAAAGAATCGGCTCCACCGCCACCGCCATCTCCACTGTCTCCGCCCCCTTTAGAACTCTCATCTCCACCAGGCGTTCGTCCTCCAACATCGTCAACAGGCAAACAACCAAAATCTGGATCCCATGAACCCTCACAGTCACCAAATCTAGCATTAGGGCTAATTTCATCCTGAATACAGCTTCCTCCGGCACAATTTCCATTAACACAAGAATTGGTGTTGTCTGGCACATTACAAGCAGCCAGCCCATCTACAACTCCACAATCATCAGTACAAGGATTATCATCAGAAACACAATCCTTTTGAGCACAGCTGCATCCGAACTGATCAACGTCTGTAGTTTGGGTGTTAATGCACCTGTCTATTATATTGCCATTGTTATCAACGTCTGGAACTCCATCTTGATCAGAATCAGGAACTAAAGAGTAAGAGACGCCAATAGCTATCATAAAGATTAAAATATATAAAAGTACACCTTTTTTCATTATACCAATACCCTCTCAATTACTAATATATATCCTTTTCGAATTTTATCCGACACAATCGCTTTGAATGTTCACATTCTTAACAGCAAACTGGAATATATAAGAATTGACATAATTGCTGTTATAGGTGCTGAAATCAACAAGCTGAACTATTTTTCCGGAACCGTCATCGCTGCTTTTTAAATAAATATTTGTCAAGCCGTTTTTGTCATAGGAGCTACAATCCAGCGATATATCATAGGTATCCGGCTGCTTATTTTTTATGTTTTCCACCATTATGGCAGAGCTATCAAATAAGGACTTAAGCCTAATGGGCAAAATGACGCTAAATGACTCTAGTTCTGTTTCTATTTCTCTTTCTCTAACAACAATCGGGTAATCTAAGCTTATCGAGACATCATTTTGGTTAATGCCAACGTCAATTCTTACGTCTGTCTTGCTAAAATCAAAATTTATGGCTTTGTAGTCAATTTCAGGCTTGGTAATGTTAATTCCAATATCGCCAAATGTATTTGCCTTAAAGCATTTTTCAAATTCCACAATCACATAATTTTCAATTTTCTTCTTGATAGTATCCATGGAAGGAACAAATTTGTTGTAAGTTTTAATGTTGCCTGAATTTGTACCCTCAAGATAATAAGGGACTTTTTCGCCTTGGAACACTGCAGAGGGGTTTATTGCACCAGTCTCGCCATAGGTGGCATCGCCATCTGGATTCAAATATCCGCCATGCAAACCAATTTTGTTGAATAAAGCATCTTCGGCTGCGATTTTAATGCACGATTCTGCATAATCCTTAACCGCATTAGAACGCAAATTTTGGGCTTTACTTGATAGAACTCGCTTGGAATTTAATCCAGAAGTATAAAGGTAAATTGCAAATATAATAACTACAATAAGGCCGAGTATTATAAACAAAGTAACTTGCCCTCTTTTGCGCATATTTTTACAAGTAACTATCTATTTATATAAATTTATCTGATGTGATTTGCTCATGGCAATATTTATTAAGCTGCAGCATTCCTCTTATTCTATGCACAAACTAAAAGTGAATGCCTTTGTTGACAGGGAAAACAAAAACCAAACCCTGGAATTAGGCAATAATTCAACAATTGCAGATTTATTAAAAAAATTACATATAAATCCGGTTACTGTTATTGTTTTAAGAAACAACGAGCTTATTCTTGAAGAGGAAAAATTAAATGATAATGACAAAATAAAAATACTTTCTGTCATATCGGGTGGATAATAAAGATAGGTTTATAAACATTTGAAATAAGTAAGTAATAAAATGGACTTTACAGCTATTATAAAGAAAGGAGAAAAACAATTTGTTGCTTTATGTCCTGAACTTGATGTAGTTAGTCAAGGCTATACGGTAGAGGAATCTTTAAAAAATTTAAAAGAAGCAGTTGAATTATACATAGAAGAAATGGGTGTTCCTGAAGGAGCTACTTCTAAAGAGACAATTGTGGCAAGTTTTGAGGTTAAATAATGAAGTTACCAGTTCTCTCTGGTCGTGAAGTTATAAAAACTCTGAAGAAAATCGGTTTTGAGGAAAAGAGGCAAAAAGGCAGCCACATCATTCTCGCTAAAGAATCTGAACAAGGCAAAAGAGCTGTAGTTGTTCCCAACCATAAGGAAATTGATAAGGGTACTTTATTGGAAATTATAAGACAGGCAGGCTTAACAAGAGAAGAATTTTTAAAACTTCTTTGATTGTACTTCTTAAAATGAAACCAGCAATCATCCTTCACGGCGGAGCAGGGAACTGGAATACTTACAACCCGAATAAAGCAAAAAAAATTTTGAAAAAAGCTTCAAACATTGGAATAAGTATCATAAAACTCAACTGCTGCAATGAAAAGCCGGTAATATCCTTATATTCTGGAGAAAAGCTCTGCAGAAATCATTTTATCGAATATTTTGAAAACAAGATTTTCAAGACTATAAGGCAATATAATTTGATTGAAAAAGAAGAAAGTATCGGCATTGCTTTGTCTGGCGGCAAAGATTCTCTAACTGTTCTCCACATTCTAAAAAAAATATCTGAGCAAAATCCAAAAATTAAAATAAGTGCTATTGCAATTAACGAAGGCATTGCAGGCTACAGGGATAAAACATTAGAAACTGCAAAAACCTTTTGTGATAAAAACAGTATCAAATTGAATATCTTCTCTTACAAAGAAGAATTTGGATTAACTCTAGATGAAATGCTGAAAATCCTTAATGTAAAGCCATGCACGATTTGCGGAATTTTCAGGAGATACTTGCTTAATAAAAAGTCAAGAGAACTTGGATTAACCAAATTAGCAACAGGACACAATCTAGATGACGAATGCCAGTCAATTTTAATGAACCAGATGAGAAATGACCTAAGTGCGTCTGCACGGCTGGGACCAAAGGTCGGTTTGTTAAACCATGCAAAATTTATTCAAAGAATAAAACCATTATATTTATGCACAGAGAAAGAGGTTACAACTTACGCTTTTTTGAATGGATTACTTGACAATTTCACAGAATGCCCTAATGCAGTTCATTCATTCAGGGCGCAAGTACGAGACACCTTGAATGACTTGGAAAATAAATTTCCAGGCACGAAATATTCAATTGTAAATTCATTTTTGCAGATACTTCCTTATTTAAAAGAAAAGTTCAAGGATGGAGAGATTAAGATTTGCAAGAATTGCAATGAGCCTGCATCTAATGAAATTTGCAATGCTTGTGTTTATTTGGAAAAACTGCATAAAAAAATAACGATTTCACATCCATAAAATGTCAAACTGGATTCTTTTTGTATTGACAGCGGAATTGATTTGGGCTTTTACATCTTTTTTTGATAAAATCATACTATCAAAAGGACATATCAAAAATCCATTTGTTTTTGTTGTGTTTAATGGTGCTATGAATGTATTCCTTCTGTTATTGCTACCTTTCTTTGACTTTAATCTATTAAGCAGAATTGATATATTTATTGCTTTGACAGCAGGGCTACTTCTCACATTAGGGATAGTTTTGTATTACAAAGCTGTACAATACGAAGAGATTTCACGCGTTTTGATGATGTGGCAGTTAATCCCAATTTTTGTTTTGATTATGTCCTTTTATTTTTTGAATGAACCGTTAACCAAAAAACATTTTCTTGGATTCGTGCTTTTGTTCACTGCTGGGCTTTTGGTTGCTTATAGGAAAATTAATGGAAAATTCAAATTAAGCAAGGCTTTTTATCTCATGCTTGGCTCTACATTATTAATTTCGTTTTACTATGTTGCATCAAAGCACATCTACAAAATTACAGATTTCTGGAATGCATTTATGTGGCTGAGAATTGCTGCCTTTTCCGGAGTTTTAGTGTTAATTGAGCCTTCTATAAGAAAGGAATTCATTTATACGCTGAGAAATATGAACAGCGGCATTAAAGGATTGCTTGGATTCAAGATGATTGTCGATTTCTCGGCATTCATATTTTTGGGCTTTGCAATATTAAACGGCCCAATATCTCTTGTAAGCGCCCTTGGAAGCGCAACAGCGCCAGTTTTTATTTTCTTTATAACCTTTTTCACTACCATTTACCTGCCACATATTGTAAAAGAAGACATAAATAAGAAAACAATTTTGATAAAGGCTTTGGCTATTTTGTTGATAATTGTGGGAATATTTCTAGTTAATATTTGAACTTGTGGAAATTAACTTTCTAGAGTATTATGATATTCTGTACCATTAATTCTATAAACACCATTACCAAAATCTTGAACAAGAATTCCATAATCTGGGGGGCCAATTCGCAATAAAGTTGCATTTAGTCTTAGAACTCTCACATGTCCCTCAAGAGTTGTACGGCGATCAAAGACAGCACCGTCTACCCCCATAGATTCCAAGGCCATTTTCCTTGTATTTTCCTTAAGCTTGAAACTTTCAATGGCTTTTATAATTCTTGTAACTTCTGTCGGATGCATTTTTAATCGTTTTTTAGTAATGAATACACATTTTAAAGCTTTCTCTTGGGGCTTTCATTTACTATTCTTGTTCTCGTAGACTTCTCATTCGAAACTTTTATATACTTAACAATTGTTAACACACAGGAATGGAAGAACAAAATCAAACAGTACAGCAGACCGAGAAAAAGTACCAAATCCAGCATGACAGGCCTAATTGCATAGGCTGCGCAGCTTGTGCAGCTGTTGCTCCGGATTTCTGGACTATGCATGAAGATGGCAAATCCGACATAGTTGGATGCAAGAAAAGAGAAGATGAGTGGGAAGAGCTTGATATTGAAGAAAAGGATTTCCAAGCCAACAAAGAAGCTGCTGATTCTTGCCCTGTTAATGTTATTCATATCATAAACAAAGAAACCAAAGAGAAAATAATTTAAATTCTTAAGTGATTGATTTCTAAAATGCGAAAATGCCCAAAATGCGGTTCATATAACGTAATGCCTTATTTGTACCAATCTGTTGAAATTATAAAATGTGGAAATTGCGGTTTTGATGAAGGCTCTGCTTACGATGTTGTACCGGATGAAAAAACGAGCCAAAAGGCTAAAGGGAGATATACAAAATATAAAACAGGCGGGAGTTCAAGGACGAGAAAGAGTAAAAAATGATTGCGAAGTATATTCTTTAGTATATATTTAAAAAGCTACAAATATTTATATATGCAGTGGATTAAGTTTGTGTATAATGGTTTAATGGTAAAGGGGATAGTCTTGCCGCAAGGTGAGACATGTAAATCCCCCATTTAATCTTAATGGTAAAATGAAAATAATGATTTTTATTGATGGTGTTGGAGTCACTAAAACTGATTAAAAATTTAGGAAAACAAATAATCATATTCTCACATTATAAAAATGTTGCAAAAGAGATGATAAGGGAGTCAGACTTATTAGTTGGCTTTCAAAAAATTGAGGATTCTTTGCTGAACAAGTTTTCACATCAATTTGAAAGGCATGATAAATCCAATAGTGATAAAATATTTCAAAAAGTATAATTTTAAAGGTGGTGGTATTTTTGGATTTCAAATCCATAATTAATAAATTCACAATCTACCAATACATGTCAGCTTTTCTAGTAATATTAACGTTAGTCAGTGTATTTTTCTATGATTTTGGAATTAATGCCTTAACCCCAGTTCTTATTGCTGTTTTAACAACCACAATTCTAGATATATCAATTAATTATTTTAAATTCAAAACACTGGAGTTTCCATACTCGGCATTTATTTCTGGATTATTTGTTGGCGGATTATTGACTCAGGATTTGAAATGGTACATCTATATAATTGCCGGAATAATTGCAATTTTGTCAAAGCATTTGGTTAAAGTCAATCATCACCATATCTTCAACCCTGCGAATCTAGGAATTTTGGTTGTTTTTCTGATATTTAATGCACTTAATACATGGTGGATTTCTTCTCCTTTTGTTTTAGTTTTGATTTTTGGATTATTTATTCTGTGGAGATTAAAAAGATTTGATCTAGGAGCGAGCTTTTTAGTAGCATATTACTTGATCCATTTGATTTTGCTGTCAATGGACATTTCACCACTCAGTCATTTTAAAGAATTAATTGCACAGGGAAGCCTAATATTTTTCTTCGCAATGTTCATGCTTATAGAGCCAAAAACGCATCCTGCTGCCAGAAAGCAAAGAATATTTTATGGAATCTTGGTTGCTGTTATGCTTATTGGGATTGAAATATATAATCCAAGATTTGGAATTCCTTTTGTTCTTGCAGTTACAAATTTGTTTGTGCCGTTGTTGAATAGGATAAGATTTGCGGTTGGGAAAAAATATTCGACCTAGTGTGTGAATTTGCGCCAAGTTGCTTCTTGAAAGATTTTTTCAACTCTTCCAGCATCCTCAGCACCAATTATCGGCTCTAGTACGAGTTTTAACACCCGCAGATAAAGTTGTTCAGCTGTTAGTGGAAAAGGACTAGACACAAAGATGTAGGACCCAACTATTGAACCGAGTCTATAATATTCTAGGATTGCCACTGATAAAGGATCATTTGCACTTGAATTCATATGCTCTCTTGCAGTCGCAGGACTAGACCTTCCTTTAATAGCATCATTAAATCCCCTGCTGAAGGAATTAAATAAAGAGATTACTGATCATAGGGACTTGAGATTTCGCCAATTAGCTTATTAAGTCTGTCAATTCCATTGCAGTCTAAGCCCATTTTTTGTACTATATCTTCAATATCAGAAGCTTCTTGCATAATACTGTAAATTCGCACCATTTTAAAAACCTTTATATATGAGTAGCTTATCCATAATCCTAATTCTAGTTTTTTCTCAAAAGGAAAAGAGCTAGTTCGGCAACCTTTTTGCTATCGCAAAAAGCTTGATAAAAAAAACAAAGAAGAATTGCTTTGCAATTTGAACTTAAAAATGTCAAAAGAAGACGAGACAATATTTGCATTGAGGACAACAGCTAACAGGGAAGACCAGGTAATGGACTTTGTCACGAGTAATGCCGTAAAGAAGAAGATAGAGGTATATTCCGTTGTAAGACCTCATGGAATGAGGGGCTATATTTTTGTCGAGGCAGCCAGTAAGACAGATGCAGAGCAAGCCGCATTTAACATTCCTTACGCAAGAGGCATTTTGCCCCAGCCAGTTAAATACTCTGAGATAGAGCACATGGTTGAGCAGATAAAGCACGAGATGAATATACAAAAAAACGACATTGTTGAAGTGATCTCAGGTCCTTTCAAGAGGGAAAATGCAAAAGTCACTAGAATAGACAAAGCCAAGGAAGAAGTTGTTGTGGAACTGCTCGAAGCAGCTGTGCCCATTCCCATTACAGTAAAGATGGATGCTGTCAAGGTCATAAGGAGGGAGACAGAGACAGCTCCAAGAGAAGAGGAATCAGAAGAAGGCTTGTAAAGGTTTTTAAATTAAGGGTTGTTACTATATAAAAAAATCTATGTAAACCAAAAATGAAAGATGAGAGTACGAAAATAACTATTGCTGAAGTGGGGGGTACAGTAGCAAAAGCTGTAGGTATTATGGCTATTTTGGTTTCAGTAGTTTGGTACTCAATGAATGCGATAATGTATAGGGATTACCATCCTATAAGGCTATACAAAGCTGAGCAATCTAATATTTCCATACGGAGACAGCAAGATCAAGCAGCTTTTGATAAGTTAAGGCGCGAGGAGGAAAGATATGACGAATTTGTAGGTCAACTTTTTGGTGAAAATGGCTTAGCAGACAGAAACAATGACAAGTTTTACAGCTTTGAAGAGCTTGTAGACGCATATAGAAGGATGGGAACAAGATTTGATAAAACTTATTATGCAAATGGTAATTGGCATCAGGGGTGGACCTTCCGAGGCAACGAATTTCCAATTCCACATACTCAAGGATTTTGGTTGAATCATCAAGAATTCCCAACTGCGAGCGAATTAGAAACGGCAATACAAAGCTTCCTGGCCGAACAAACTCAAAGATAATTTTAAATTAAAAAATATAAAATTAACAATAATAAAATGCCATCGCAAACTGTTCAAGCGCTTGTTGAAGGAGGAAAAGCTAGCGCAGCCCCTCCGCTTGGTCCTCAACTCGGGCCGTTAGGAGTAAATATAGGTCAAATTGTGGCTGAAATCAACAAGAAAACAGCTGTATTTAACGGAATGCAAGTACCTATCAAAATAAAAGTAGATACAGATACAAAAACTTTTGAGATTTCCATAGGAACTCCACCAGCTTCCGGCTTAATAAAAAAAGAGGCAAATTTGGAAAAAGCTTCAGGTAAGCCAAAGCACGAAATGGTCGCTGATATTCTTATAGAGCAAGTCATTAAGATAGCAAAGATGAAGGAAACCGCTACACTGGGAAAATCATTGAAAGAGAAGGTAAAAGAAATTGTTGGTACATGCCAATCAATGGGAATTCTTGTGGAAGGAAAGCCAGCAAAGGAGACTTTAAGGGATATAGAAGCAGGCAAGTTTGACGAAGAAATACGCTTGGAAAAAACAGAGCTTAGCGCAGAAGAGCTTGCAAAGCTTGAGGAAGAGAAGCAAAGGCTTGCGGAAGAGCTTGCAAAGAGAAAAGCAGAGTTTGAAAAGATTGCCAAGGCAATTATTGCAGAGATGGCCGGCAAGCCAAGAGGAGAGATAAAGGTTAAGCTTGTGCAAGCTGGCATTCCAGACGATATGATAAAGGAATTATTGCCAGTCGAGGGGGCAGCGGCAGCAGGAGCAGCTCCTGGAGCAGCGCCAGCAGCGGGGGCAGCGGCGGCAGCGGGAGCAAAACCAGCAGAAGCTCCGAAGAAGGAAGAGAAGAAAAAATAGAAATAAAAAGAAGTGAATTCTGTTTTGAACTAATTTTTGGTTGAGTAATCATGAATAGGGATAATAAAATTAAAGCAACTATCGATAGAATTGCAAAATCTGATGAAATTCATAAGTACGTTAAATCTCTTGAAAAAGCAAAACCATGGCCGCTTAAAATTTTTGGTGATTGGCTTTTGCTGAATATTCTATTTCCAGAAACAGGGGATTATAGGGATTCTACAAGTTTGGAATTTCAAAAACCTGCGGCATTTTCAGCGATCGATATTTTAGGCCAAAAAGAAGATGCTCAAGTTTTATATGTGGCTTCATCTTATGGTTTGGGCATGACACTCATTGCTGCGGCAGGCTACAAAAATGTTCGGGGTATTGATGTGGACGCAAAAGCAGTAGCTTTTTGCCAATCTCAAGGGCTCGATGCGAGAGTAATGGATGCGTTAAGAATAGATTTTCCCGATAATTTTTTTGATATGGTTGTATCAAGGGACTTTGTCGTTTCAGATTATAATCCAGAACTAAACAAAGTTGCTATATTGAACGAACAATTCAAAGTACTAAAATCTGGTGCGTTTGCTGTTTTTACTACAATGCTTCCTGTGGATCATGTTTACATGGGAAGACAACTTAGGGGCATGCCTAATCAAGATATGATTAGTGCCTCTAATTTTAGTGGTTCCAAAAAGATTGAAAAGATTATTATGTTGAATAATCCATGGCAAGGACCTTTTAGAAATCGTTTACAATATTACCAGAAGCCATAAAATAAAAAGAAGTAAAGTTTATATACTAATTCTTATAAAATCCAGCTAAAGAGGTGCATAGATGGGATTCTTCAGCAAGCTAAATCCTTTCAAGAAAAAAGACGATTTTGGGGATTTAGGAAAAGACCTTGATTTCGGCAAAGATCTGGGAATGGATATGGGGCAAGGGCCTTCGCCAGATTTGGGAATGGGCTTGGAGCCATTGCCTTCAGGCCAGCCTCCTATGCAGAAATATCCATCATACCAGCAGCCTGGCTTTCAGTCTTCTTATCCGCAGCCTTCATTCCAGCCAGCCCCTTCTTATTCTGCATCAAACGACAATTACATTGCATCAAAAAATCTCGAGGTTATATCAAGCAAACTGGATGCCCTGAAAGCTTCAATCGATTCGCTAAGCCAGAGAGTTGCAAACATAGAGGCAATAGCGAGAGGCGAGCAGGAAGAGCAAAGGAAGAGAAGGTATTATTAAAGTAGAGTATTCATTTCAATCCTGATAGAGAACCTCCTTTCGGAAAAATCAGAACCATATTATAATCAGTTTTTCTTTCTGAAACATCTTTAGCTATATCCAGAAAATCTACAGCATGATATGTTCCAATCACAATCCCAACATTTGGATTTTTAATAACACCAGTTTGGTAGAAATTAGTAGAATGTTGCAAAGCATATTTTAGCGCATTCGAACTTCTTATCATTCTATCTCTATAAAATAGATTCTCAATACCTTCTTTAGATTGCATTCCTTGTCTTAAATTCTCATCAGTTCCAGCAGTAGCTAATTCCTCAAAGCCAGTCATCTTTAATCCCGTATATAAGTATCCGGCTATATTTGCTCCGCCATCCCTACTATTTACAATTATGTACCTTAACGCCTCATCATTTCCATTTTCAATCATATCCGCAACTTCTGGGCTTCTAGCTCTCATTTCTGATTGGGTTTGATTGATATCAGCAAAATCATCGTGTCTTATCCCTTCCAATACCAATAATTCAAGCTCGCCTCTTTTATATAGATCCTCCACTATTCTAAAAATTGCTACCTGATTTTGGGCTGTTTGAAGCGCAGTCTCCTCTCTCAATTCTTTTGAAAAGCCTGGATATTCCATAGCATGTTCTTGAAGGATAACGTAAATTGTCTTTTTGTTAGGGTCGGTTACCAATTCGTATTTTTTATCTACATAATTGTCAATTGAATTTGGAGGTGTTCTTTGCGCCGATTCACCACCTTGAATTATTACCTTATTTGCAGGCTGCTGAACATAAGTTGCTGGAGTTGGGCGATTAAAGTATCTATAGAGATGCATACCGGAAATTGAAGCAGCTGTAAGACCAACACCTAAAAAAATAGCGGGCAATCTACGTCCATGATTAATTTTTGATTTGTTTTTCTTGGATTTAGTTCTTTTCATTATATCGGCAATTAATGATTAAACCATTATAAAGCTATCCATGAAATTCAATAAAATTTTTATATTATGTAATGTTTGCGCTTTCAATGAGCAAAAAATATCTCCTAACTTTTTCAACAGCTTTCATTGTTGTTCTTCTGGACCAATTAACTAAATTTTTAATTAGAAAGAATTTTCAGCTGAATGAATCACTGCCAATCATAAGCAATTTCTTCCATATTACTTACGTAACCAATACTGGCTCTGCTTTTGGTTTGTTCAAAGGCCTGAATTTATTTTTTATTTTATTTTCAATCGCTGTAGCAATTGGAATTTTATATTTCATGAAAGAAATAAAACAGAATGAAAAAATGATGCAACTCGCTTTTGGCTTATTATTTGGTGGTACTATCGGAAATCTTATTGACAGAATAGCTTTGGGCTCTGTAGTTGATTTTCTTGACTTCAGAATATGGCCCGTGTTTAATGTAGCTGATAGTGCTGTGACAATCAGCGTAATGATTTTAATTGTTATGCTGTGGAAGAAATAACTATTTCTTTTGAGTTTGTTTCGCTTGTCTAGCCAAAATTCTAAGACGCTTTTCTAAGTCTGGGAGTGATTTTGGTATAACGATAAATCCCTCCTTGGGAGCTTCCTCCAGTGCACTAGGATATGAACTATATACAATAATTGCTTCCCGACCATAACCTCTACTTATAATCTCTCGCGCCAATTCATTCCACAATTCTTCTGGATCAGCTTTTTTCTTTCTCGGAAAAAGCCCATCTACAACTATTCCTACATACCTTTGATTTCTCCGTGCAGCTTCATCTAATTTTCTGATGGCGCTCTCGTAATATGATACTGCTGACACTGATGCGTTAGGCACGGCAAGTTTAATGCCTTCTACCATAGTTCTTCGGCAGTCTATGTCATCTTCAATTATTAGAAAATTGATCATTTTAAGCAACACATTTATCAGGCTTTAATCCTCTTGCCAAAGCATCTTCCTTAGAATCAAACCAAACTCTGTTTTGCCTGCTTATCCTTGCTGCCCAGTCGCATTTTGCAACGTGGAAAGTTCCGGCTTTCTTGCTTGCAACAAATTTTCCTGGAGTGTAAATTGCAGAAACTTTCTGCTCCTTTTTGAGTTCGCTTTTAACCTCTTCTTTCACTTCCTCTTTTATTGCTTCCTTTAACTCCTCTTTTGCTTCTTTCTTTTCGCTTAAAGGATAGTAATACTGCTTCTTGTCATAATGGCTTTCCACTTTTGGCTCTTTTGCAGAAGCTGTTAAAATATTAATCAAAGCTACCACAAAACCAGCCAAGGCAAAAATAGTTGTTATTATATAATCCCAGCCAAAGTTCTTTGTAATGAGAAAGATGATTGAAACATCAAACAAAAGCAATACCAAAACAGCTGCTAAAATGCCCCAGCTTGCTCTTTTGTCGCTGTAAACCAAGAACATCCCGAATGCCAGAAAAAACATGAAAGCTAGAAGCAAGGTCAGCTCAAACACAAATGCGATTCCCTTTAAATCAAAGACAACAAAGATAAAGCCTATTACAGCAAAAAGAAGTATGAACAGCATTACGAAAAAACTTATGCTCGGCCTTTCCATATCCCTAGGTTTTATAATCGGGTATTTAAATATTTCTATTTTTTCTATTGGAGAGTGGTGATAAAATAGAAAAATTTATATAAAATGTTCTATTTTGAGGTTTAAAATGCCACAAAAGAAATTGGAATTTGAAATAGATAAACCAAAATTTAAATGGGGACAAAGAGTTAATGAAGCTTTGTTGGAATTTTTAGTTGGTCATTATACCGCCGCTGAATTATCCTCGAATCAAAGAAGGTGGCTAGATAAATTAATATCCCCTTTGGTGGATAGATACAAATCAGGGGATATTGCAGAAGCGAACAAGCAAATAATGTATGCTTGGGCAAGATTTAGACGGGAGATGCACCAGCATTTTTCTTTAGAAAACCTTGAAGCGGACGCAGTATACATTTCACATTTTGCAAGAAGGTCATTAACTGGTGAGATTGACCCAAAGATAATTCATGATGCAAGAATACTAGTTTTGCACCCCTATGGATATTTTGTGCGATGCGCTACTTATCTATTATTGACAGATGACGAGTCTTTTGCAAACAGCCTTCCTAAACCAGTTCTTGAAGTTGTGCTAGATTATACAGATATGCACAAAGCAGACTTCTCCAAAACATTACGAAGAGGTTTAGATAGCTGCATTTAATTTTTTATCTAATACCAAATCGCAAGCATATAGATAATTTTATTTTATTCAGAACTCCTCAAACTCGTCAAGCTGCTTCAGATATCCTTTTCTCTTCAAAAAAGAAACTTGCGTAGGGGTGTATTTGTAAATTATGTCGCCTTTTTCGTTGCCGCTGTACTCCCATGGCTGAACTACGACAATGTCGCTTTCCCTTACCCACAATTTTCTTGTCAATCTGCCTGGAATCCTGCAAATCCTTGTCTTTCCGTCAAGGCATCTTACTCTCATCCTTGAGCCGCCAAGACGCTGTTCAATAACCCCAAAACATTGATTATTTCTAGGAAGATAAAGCCTGGATATCTCCATCTGCATCTTCTCTTGCCTTTCCTGCTCTTCCTTCTTCTTGCTCATCAACGAATTTGAATTTCAAGCTGTTTAAATAAGTTTCGTAAATGCGACCTAAAACCCATATTTTTATATACAAGATGAACTTAACAAAAAATAATCATGAAAAGACTTAATCTTCCCGAAGAAAAAGTTTTTATCGGGCCGGCATTGCTTTGGAAGAGGTTCATAGCGGTCTTGATAGATTTATTAATTTTATTCCTTGTGGTTTTCCTTCCATTCAGAAATTTTATCAGTAGCAGGATTCCTGAGACTTATTCCTTTTCCGAGGCTTATAATATGCTTTCTGCCAGCCAAGATAGTTATGGCCTAATTGCTGTGTACATGTCTATGCTCCTGCTCGTGTTCCTTTACTTTTTCGTGCTCGAAAAAAAGATGTCCCAGACCATAGGCAAGAAGCTTATGAATCTTTATATAGTCAGCTACACTGCCGAATTAAAAATATGGCAGGTTTTAGTCAGAAATCTGCTTTTCATACCCATATTCCCTTTTGACTTGTTGTTGATAATAGATCCAATATCAATGCTGTTCACAAAGACAAACCAGAGATTAAGCGAAATTTTGAGCAAGACAAGAGTGGTTGAAATTTATAATCTCGAGCAAAAATTATGGTGGTAAAATGGAAGAGCAAAAAGTGTTTATACTGAGAGTTGATGTACGTCAAAACAACATACAGACATCCATGAAAACCCAGAATGTGAGTCCCCAGGAAGTGATTGGCTTTTTGGAAATGGCCAAGGACCAGATACTTGACAATCTAAAGCAGGGCAGAAAAGATGTCTTCCAGGCTTTCAAGAGAGAAGGTGAGCAATAAGATGAAAGCTGCTGAAGAAAAAATGCCAAAGCCAAGCTTCAGATGGAGTTATGCAATATTTGTTGTATTGCTGCTTTTGTTTTTAGGGTTTATATTAATAAGCATAATTTCATTATTTACTGGAGTAGACGTGGAGTCATTAACTGGGAATGTAGCTTTGATTTCAATTGACGGAGTAATAATTGGCGGTGATGACTCAGATTATCTTTTTGAGAGTGTAACTAATTCAATGGATACTGTGGAATTGATAGAAAAGGCCGTCTCCAATCCTAGCATCAAAGCAATAATTTTTGAAATTAATACACCAGGGGGATCGGCAGTCGCTTCAGAAGAGATTGCCAACGCGGTTAAGAGAACAAATAAAACAACAGTTGCATGGATAAGGGAAGTTGGCGCGTCAGGAGGATATTGGATAGCATCTGCAACTGACCATATAGTAGCTAACAGGGTGTCAATCACAGGCTCAATTGGTGTCATAGCTTCTTATCTGGAGTTTCCGGGATTATTAGATAAGTACAATGTTACTTATCGCAGGTTAGTATCTGGAAAATATAAGGATATAGGAAGCCCCCTTAAAGAAATGTCAGAGGAAGAAAAGACAATCTTCCAGAAAAATCTTGATGAGATAAGGGATTATTTTGTAAGTGAAGTTGCGAAAAACAGGCAAATGAGCAAAAAAGATGTGGATAAGATTGCGAATGGATTATTTTATCTTGGCTCACAGGCAAAAGAGCTTGGATTAGTAGACGAAGTTGGCGGCAAAGACGAGGCAATAAGGTATATCGAGGAAAAAGAAGGCATAAGAGCCGAGATTGTGGAATACGAGAAGGAGAAGGGATTGCTTGAGATTTTGAGCGGTGTAATGAGCAAACAATCATTTTTTGTGGGCAAGGGCATAGGCAGTTCGTTTTTTGACAGAAGAATAAATTCGCAGTTTTACATCAATACTTAATACCATGTATAAACAAACTTTGCAGGCTGTGAAGAAAACACTGGGAATTCTATTGATACTGCTTGGCGTAATTTCTGGATTTATTCCTATTATTCAGGGATGGGTTTTGATTTTGTTGGGGCTATTTCTGCTTGAAGTGCCAACAGAAACTGTGAAGGAATGGGTTGATAAAATAAGACGCTGGATTAGCAAACAAAAGTTCTGGTAGTTGGTTAACTAATAACCATTATAAAATAGTAACAAATTCAAAAAGTTTATAAAGGACAAATCCATTCTATGAAGCCGGAGATTATGTTGAATTCAAAAGGGTTTAATACGTACTATATAGCCACTATTATATTACTTTTATCTTCGTCTTCGGTACTTGCCCATCCAGGCAATTTTCGTGACAAGCTTGAAGGATTTGATTTTTACAGATTGGATGATCCTAGCATCCAGTCCATTAAATACAGGACTGGAAGGGTATTTGAGCATATTTCTCCAAATTCAGCAGTTTTATGGGATGTAATTCGGGAATTAAAGGCAGTTGGATTAAACCCTACTAGAGTTAGTTTTGACGAGATAGATTTTAACGATGGCAATGGCGCAGTAGATGTTCTAAGAGCTTCTTCAGCTGACGGAGGCGGTGAAGCGTGGCAATGGCTTGTTCAAGGAATTCCAAAACATTCTCCTGCTGTAAGAGTAGTTTATCCAAACGGCCCAGAACAATTTAAAGTTGGTGAAAAAATTGATGTTAAGTGGACAAGCAAAACTTCCAGCGGAAATACTATACCATCTGATTCACCAATTAAAATAATCTTGCTAAGGTCTGATGGCGTTACGCATACAGTTGTTGATTCTACGCAAAATGATGACTTTACTCAGTTTGTAATACCGGATTATGTTGCTCAAGGATTTTATAAGATATTGCTGCAAGCTGAAATAAGCATACCTCCAGAATTGGGAGGATCTATTGTAATAGAAGATACTAGCGACAATTTTTTTAAAGTATTCAAATCCGAAACTGTTAATAATCCGCCTGTAATTGAATTCTGCGATCCAAGTTCCACTGTAAGAGTGGATGAAACAGCGGTTGCAAGATACCAAGTTTCAGACCCAGACGGGGATTTTGTGGAAGTCAGAATAGATTGGGGAGACGGCACAAGCTCAATTGGAGGGTTAAATTCTGCAACACACAAATATGTTGTAGCTGGAAATTATAACCTAAAAATAACTGCTAAAGATTCAAAAGGTGATGTAACAACAAGCTCGTGCAATAATATCAGAGTATTGCCTGTAGAGCCTCCTAAAAATGATGCACCAGTTATTTCATTTTGCGATCCAAGCTCAACAATTAGATTAGGTGAGTTAGCCACTGCTCGGTATCAGGTTTCGGATCCTGACGGTGACGCAGTTACAGTAGAAATAGATTGGGGCGACGGCTCCAAATCTACTGGGGGAATAAGTTCAGAAACGCATAGCTATACAGCAACAGGAAATTATAATTTAAGAATATTTGCTAAAGATTCAAGAGGTGCTATAACTTCGAGTTCCTGCAACAATATCAGAGTATTGCCAGCCCAAGAGCCAGTTAATCATGAGCCAGTCATTTCTTCATGCTTGGCAGAAACTCCTACAGTGACGTTAGGAAACACTGCAAGATTGAATTATGCTGTATCAGATTCAGATGGAGATTCTTTTACAGTTGCAATCAACTGGGGCGATGGCACGTCATCAGTCGGAACACAATCTTCTGCAACACATATCTATACGTCAACTGGAACTTTTACAGTGACTATCACAGCAACCGATTCCAGGGGTGCTTCTACATCTAGAAACTGCGGTACTATTATAGTAACATCATCCACGAATAATCCTCCAGTAATATCTTCATGCAGTGCGCCTTCATCTATATCAGTTGGCAGCACAGCGACGATTAGCTATTCCATCTCTGACCCTGAGAATGACGCATTTACTGTAACTGTCAATTGGGGTGATGGTTCAACAACAACTGGCACTCAATCTTCGGCAAGCCATACTTATTCTTCTACTGGTGCCTTTGCTGTTTCAATCACAGCAACAGATTCAAGAGGAGCTGCCTCGCTCAGAAACTGCGGTTCAATAACAGTTTCATCAACAGCGCCTCCATCAGGCGCAGCAAAATTGAAGATAACAGATGTTGATGCAAAGGTTGACGGAAAATCCAGCAATAATTTAGACGATAATGATGAAATAAGCAAAAAAGCAAAGCCAGAATCAGATGTGGAATTTAAGGTTAAAGTTGATAATCTTTTCACCAGAACAGAAGGCATAGACATAGAAAACATCAAAGTAACTATTACAATTGAAGGTATAGATGAAGACGGTGACGATTTGGAAGAAGAATCAAGGGAATTCGACCTGAGCCCGGGAGATGATAAGAAAGTCACATTAAGATTTAAGATTCCGCTGAATGTAGAAGAAGGTAATTATGACGTGTCCATAGAAGCAGAAGGCGAAGATGAAAATGGAAGAGACCATAGAGACCAAATGGATGTCGAGCTTGAAGTCGAGAGGGAAGAGCATGATTTAAGAATTGTAAAACTGAATTTGAACAAGGCGGTAATCAGCTGCAACGAGCCATTTGTATTAAGTTATGAACTAATGAATTTGGCTCAAGAAGACGAAACAAATGCTTATGTTGAGATAAAAAACCAAGACTTGAACTTAAACTTTGTTGAAAAAAGCATTTCCATTGACTCTGATATTGATAGAAACAAGATATCCAAATCCCACACTTTAAAATTAAGCAATGGGATATCAGATGGGACTTATCCTGTAATGGTAAGGGTGTTTTCAGATGATGGGCAGTTACAAGATACAAAAACAGTAAGTATCGAAGTAAAAAACTGCGATGAAGGCAAAAAGCCAAAAACAAAAGAAGAAAAAGTGGCAACACAGCAGCAGATTTCAACAATCCATGTTAAAGGCACAGACACAATCGAAGAAGTTTACAGCTCCACATCCATAAGCGCTCTTTTCACAGGAAGCAGGAAAAACTTAATGCTGCTGGTTTTGAGCACTTTTATACTTTCAATATTCTTTTTATTTGTGGCTATTGTGGCACTTATAAAAGCAGACGAGGATTAATTTATCACCCATGCTCTCTTATCTTCTTCACTTCTATAATTTCATCTTTCTCAAAAATTCCTTCGGCGTCAGGCATTCAAAATAATTATTCTTAGATTTTTTCAAAAATTCCCTATTGTTTGAAATCAAATAGTCAGCATCCGCTATGATGCAACTGACAAAGTGCCTTAAGTCTTCTTTAGGTATCAGCCCAGAAAATTTAGATTCCATTTCAGTGCATAATTCATCAGATACAAAAACAGGCTTTGAAATGTCCAAAATCAGATGCCTAAGCCAACCAGCAAAGTCCTTTCCAACAACCCTTTTAGCAGCTTCGTGATATTCACTTAGCAGCCTCAGAGATAATACGGGCCTAATTTTGCGCTCAATTAATAGAATAACTATTTCAGCTTCGTCTGAAGATTTATCATCCCTTAGGTCTAAGGCACCCAAAAGAAAGACATTTGTATCAATGAGACATCTCGGTATTGTAGACATCTCTTCTTACCTCTTTGCAGAACTTGATTATTTTATTTTTGTCGAAACCTTTCTCCTTCAGCCTTTGACCTAAAATTCTAAGTGCTATCAGCAACTCTCTTTTTCTGTCTATTTTGTTAATTAGCAGGGAGCCTTCCCCCAAGTCTATAATCTCAATTTGAGTGCCTTTTTCAAGCTTCTCTCTTTGCCTTACGTCAATAGGGACTGTTATCTGGCCTTTCTCTCCCATTCTTACAGTTATAGTTTTCATATTATTCACCTTTTGTAGGAATTTACTACAGTAGGAAAGGTTATATTTAAAGGTTGCGGTTTACCGAATTATTCAATCTTAGAAATTCGTCTGACTATATATCCTCATTTTCCATGCTCAATAATCCTTTTCATTCTGTGCACGAAATCCTCTGCAGTCTTGAAATAATGGTCGAATTCCTCCCCTTTGATCTCAACAACCTCCCGATGGGTTACCATCTTCATCAGCCTGTAGAAGTTCCTCATTGTGGTTACATACTTGTGCTCCAGCAATCCTTTCTTCACAAGTTTCTGCTCCATCAAGTCAGCAACATGCTCTGGAGTTGGAGGAATCTCACCAACTTTCATCAAAGCGGCATGCGCAGCGTCAATTACTGCCCAATACAAATCAATAACACCTTGTAATATATGCCATTTTGAGTTATGCAAAGTGTTTGGAGCTCTAGTGTAATATGTCCAAATGCTTTCTTGTGTTGGCCTGACTCTTCCCCTTTTCAGCAAGGCCTGCATCGGGTCAAAAAACCCCGAATCAATCAATGCAACGCCGTCTCTCAAAAGATTTATTGCAATTGGATCTCCGTTTCTCATGTATTCCCAAAATGAAGTAAATCGCATTGTAGTTATATGAAGTTTTGTAGAGACTTTTACAATTGCTTTTTGCACTATCAGCCTGTATGCTTCAACAACCTCAGGAGACATGCTCATGACTAAGTCGTCAATAACCACAAGAATGTCAATATCACCTCCGGGACTTTTTGTTTTTCTTGCAGCTGATCCAAACAAAACAACAGCTCTTATCAAGCCGCCCAGTTCCCTATAGACTTCATTCGCAAACCTGTAAGCTGTATCAACGTCCTCCTTGTAGTACCTTTCAAGGTTAGGATGCTCTTTTCTAGGAATATCAAATTTCATAGTCAACCTCTTTTTTAATAAAAATTATTTTATTTGTATATAAAACTATTGATATTCTAAAGGTTTATTATTCGCTAAATACAAAAATTCCAACAACAACGCAGGGTTCGAATATCCCTTAGAATTTCTCTTTCACGGGTTTTCTCACTATGTTCGAAAACCCTACTCGCAAAACTTTTTTCCCAACTTCGTAGGGAAAAAAGTTCTGCACTCGATTTTCACCCAGTCGAATGCGAGTGAACTCGTCTCACTCGCTCACATGTCACTGGAATTTTTAATCGTATGGCGGCAAATCGAATGCAGAGGAAAAATCCGCTACGCAGTTCGGATTTTTCCTTTGTGAGTAGGACTTTCACCAAGAAAGTCCGTGTTTGCCGCCATTATTGTATTGTACTAAACTTAAGAAGTATGGTTTATAATTGCCCATTTAAATTATTTTGTTGTAGTTAAGAAATAGTGACAATATAAATTAAAATTCTAAATAAAATTATTCCTCATACTCAGCAACTTCCATTCCAGCTGCAGCTTTCTTGCCCTCTTCCTTGGCTGGCTTTGGACCCCTATATATATAGGCAAAGTTTGGCACTGCTGCAATCCAATTCTCGCCAAAGCCTGCAATGTCGCCTTCAAGCGCATCGCATGTCTTCTTTAGCTTGTTGATTGCTCTTTTCAGCTCAACCAAGTCCTTGTCTTTCAGTGGCTTTATGTTAATCAGGGCAATAGTGTGCCCTTCCCTTAATGTATCTAGAATAGGCTTTATGTGCTCAAACTCTTCAATCACAAAAGGCCTCACCATCAGCTTAGACCTTGATTCAACTGCGCCACCCTCACTTCCTAGCTCTACATATCCCTGCCCAGTTTCTTCAAAATCAGAGCCTTGAGTGCCTAATTTTTCCTTAAGCTTGTCAAAAAATCCCATCAAAATCACCTTTTATTTTAATATTTTAAAATCGCATTTTTCTATAATTCCCCACCTATATAAATCTTTCTATTCTGGGGAGTAGTGAAAGTTATTTTCTTACATAAATATTTGGCAGAAACCTTTTTATAATAGCCTAAGTTTCAAAATAAAGGAAATGGTAACAAGAAAAGGCGGATTCAGACGCAAAACAAGGTATAAGCTCAGGAAACAGAAGCGGAACAGGGGCAAAATCAGCTTATCCAATTACTTCCAGTCTTTTAATGCAGGCGACAGAGTTTCTCTTTGTGCGGAGCCTGCTGTGCAGAAAGGAATGTATCACCCGCGTTTTATGGGCAAATCAGGAGTCATAAAAAGCAAGAGAGGCAATTGCTATGAAGTTACAATTAATGATGGCGGCAAGGAAAAAATGATTATAGTGCATCCCGTACATCTGAAAATGGTCTAAAATGGCTGACACTCAAATAGTATCGGAAACTCCGGTAAATATATCCCAGCTCAAAAAAGAAATTGAAAGAATCAGGAAAAGAGACAATGAACTCAATTTCAGGGCAAATAAGACAGAAGAGTATCTGCACCAGATTGCCTCTGATGTTAAAAATACAGAAGAGCTTTTTGACAAGATTATGAAGCTGAATATTCCTAGGCTGAGGGAACAGTATGTTCATAAAATCATAGATATAATGCCGACAACTGTAAATGAGCTGAAAACAGTGTTGCAGGGATACACAATAACCGTAAATAATGAGTCTCTGAAAAAGATAGTAGATGCAGTTAATGAATTCTTGGAAAAAAAATAATTTTTGTTTTCACATGTCGGAAATCGCAAAAATAAATTTCAAATACTTACGATTTCCGAGCATGCTCAAAAACCAATACAATTTATTATTAATTTTTTTGGTTTTTGACAAACCTTTGATGGTTTTGAAAATTATCATCGAGAAATTTTGAACGAAGTGAAAAAATCCGTGTTTGCCTGCCATTATTGTTGTTGGACGTATACTTTACAATTTTACTTTACAGACACGCAATCTTTATAAACATCTTGATTTACATATAATAAAAATGAGGGTGGTAATTAGCAAAGGGCATCTAGACATAAATAAAAAACTTGCCAAGGAACTGAACGAGCTTGCTGAAAATTTTAACTACAATGCCTATTCAAAGATTGAAAACATTGACCATATTTTGTTTAAACAAGACCTTTCGGCCGAAAAGAAAAAAAATATTTTGCTTAAGAAACTGCACGAGTCAATCATTGTGGCATTTTCGATCAATAAATCAAAATTTATAAAGCGATCTCTTGAGCCGCTTAAAAAAAGATTGCACAATATAAGGAAAATAGTAGACAAACTGAGGAGCATCAATTATTATCTAGAAACGATATTTTTAGAAGAGCTCAAGATTGCCGGCATAAGAGCTCCAGCAATGAGCCCAAAACTTGAGAGGAAACCCCTTGCAAGAGACGAGCTGGACGCATTGGAGTATGCTGCTTATCAGCTTATAGGAAAGGTTGTTGTGCTTGACAAGAAATTGCTTAGTGGTTATTCAAAAAAAGAAAAGATAGTGGCTGAAAAAGAGAAAGGAGAGCTTGACATTGTTAGGTACATACTGGCAAAGGAATCAGAGCTACTACATCATCTTGAAGCAAAAATTCCGCCTGAAAATTCAGTAAGCAAGCGCACGCTTACAGAGCCCTTTTTTAGCCATTGGGCTTCACGGATTGTTGCCCTGTTAGGCTATTTAGAGCATGTCTACAAAAAAGAAAAAAGAGTTTTCAGCCACCTCAAGAAAAATAAACTGATAAGATCGAGAATAAGAAAGAAGATATCGCACTTGATAAAAGAGAGGACAAATCTTATAATAATAATGGAAAAGAAAGCGCTTGCAATGGAAAAATTTGCTATTGATAACCGCTTCAAAAAGGAGCTACACAACCTAACCACTGTCATGAGGGTATGAAAATGGAGCACGAAAAACCAGAGCGCTTAAAGGAAGAAGCAGCAATTGTGCTAGACTTTTTGCCAAACGGCTATCCTTATGATGATAGGCCGATGTACATGAAGAACCCTGTAGCGCAAGCAATAGGCAAAGAACATTTTGTGCTGCTTGAGCTGGTGCCAAAGAAGGGGGTTCACTTGCAGCCGTTTGAGGAAGTATACATAGGAGATGGCAAAAGGGATAAGATACACCATATAGTCGGCAAGATAGAGACTGCAAAGCTTACAGCAACCGCAAAATCACAGCTTGAGTTTACCATAAAAAGCATCATAAAGAAAAATGAGAATAAATTTGTTGACTTTTTCAACAAAGCGCAGCCGCTAAGCACAAGAATGCATCAGATTGAGCTATTGCCTGGGCTAGGCAAAAAGCACATGTGGCAGATTATAGAAGTAAGGGACGAAAAACCATTCGAGAACTTTACTGATTTGAAGAATAGGGTAAAGCTAATGCCTGACCCGGAAAAATCAATAATCAAGAGAATCATGGTTGAGCTGGAAGGCAATGAAAAGCACAAACTCTTTGTTGATGTTTAATTTCTAATATGAATCTCAACAACAAGCAATTAAAGATTGGCAATATAAGCACCTCTGAAACCGAGATAAAGGATTTGATTAAGGCATGGCTTGCAATTTCATTGGCTTTTGCATTGATTTTAAGTGATTCAATATTATCACTGGATTTTTATTTCAAATTTATCTTGTCTGCGCTTACAGTAGGCACAGGATTTCTTCTCCATGAAGTAGGGCATAAGATTGTAGCGCAGCGATATGGCTGTTTTGCAGAGTTCAGGTCCTTTGACAGCATGCTTGTACTTGCCATCATAATGGCGCTTTTCACTCCATTTGTTTTTGCCGCTCCTGGGGCTGTGATGATAGAAGGCAAAGTCAATAAAAGAAAAAACGGGATTATATCAGCGGCAGGCCCTATGGTAAATTTGGCACTGGCTCTAATATTCTTGGCCTTGATTTTTCTCGGATTGCCAAAATTATTTAAAGCAATAGCGTCTTACGGCTTTATTATAAACTCCTGGCTTGCCTTGTTCAATATGCTGCCATTTTGGCAGTTTGACGGTCATAAAATATTGAGATGGAATAAGTTTGCTTATGCTGCTATTGCCGGAATAGCTTTTATTTTTGTATTTGGACAGAATTTTGTCAGGTGATGAAAATGACACATCCAAGCCCAAAATGCCCCAATTGCGGCAGGGAATTGACTGAAGCAGAGATTTACTGCTATTTTTGCGAGATGAATATCTACCAGCTCTGGAAGAAACAGAAAAAATTGAAAGAGAAGCGTTCAAAGAGAACCAAGCACTAGAAAATTTAAGCGGCAAAAGTAATTTTTTGAGTTCAAAAATAAAAAAATTTTACAAATGGCGCTTTTCAGTAAATTTTTTACACGCAATAGGAATTTTTTTGTCGTCGAGAAATCATAAACAAAAAATATTCGCCGGAAGAAACGGAAAAAATACAAAATTTTTTACAAAAATTATCGTCGAGAAATTGCAAAAATAAAAAGATTTAAATACTAGTTTTATAATATTTTAAGAATTGAAATTCATCACGAGAAAAACAAAAATGAGCGAATTCGGTTTGCATGTTACCATTGATGCATCTGGTTGCGACAAGCGCAAACTGGCATCATACTCACTTGTATATGACGTCTTGAATCGTCTGCCGGGTATGATAGGCATGACGAAGATGACTTTGCCTTATGTATGTAAGTGGCTGGACAAGTTCTCTGACGGCACAGAGGGGGTTTCTGGGGTCGTTATGATTGCGGAGAGCCACATCAGTATACACACTTTCCCAGACCAGGATTACGTGTTCATGGACATCTTCTCTTGCAGGAATTTTGACACAGAGAAAGCCATAAGGTATTTGGTAGGCGCGTTTGGTGCAAAGAAGATCAAAACAAACATATTGAAGAGAGGCACAGATTTTCCGCCAAAGTTACTCAAGCCGCAGAAGGAAAGCATTATTTT